>NZ_JBLYNS010000096.1:0-20212 GCF_049310205.1 Endozoicomonas sp. ALC013
AATGGGACTGCACTGACCCTTATACCCAGTGGCAGCACAAATTTTGATCCCTATTCGCATAAACTATTGGGTAATCATATTCCCACCCTCATCAAGAGGAAGGCGGATAATTACAGTGATATTCTGGCTCTGGATCATGGACACCTGGTCAGGAAAGCTGAAATCAAACACGATAATTTTGCCTGGTTTGGTCATCAGCATGCCGACCATATTTTATTTGTCCCGCAATCGGTAACCGGTACGTGGTCGGAACTTTATCGCTACTACTACTGGAGCGGCGAAGAGCATTTACTGTCTGTTTATGAATGCAGGAATGGTGAGTGGGTTGAGCAACAGAAACTGACAACGGGTGACGTTTTTCCTCAACATAAGGACAAGCATATGAGTAAGATATACCTGTCACCGGATGCCAGGTCACTGGTCTGTTTTAACTCGTGGTACACGGGTGCTATTCTCGGTCGTGGGGCTGATGGCCAGTGGGTCAATAGAGGCAGCATTGATACACCTCATAGTCCGTGACAAAAATCAGTCCCAACGGTGAAACCATTGTGTTTAACGATCATGCGGGCCATACGGATATCTATCAGCGTAAACCTGCTGGTGAACTTTGCGCTGAACCCGCCGGTGAGTGGGTCAGGCAACGCATCGAATTTTCCGTCGAAAAAGTAGGTTTCAATCAAGAAGGCTACCTGCTGGCTGTGGTTCCTAAAACGGATTCGCAAAGCCTGATTCTGTTCGGGTTGACGGCAGACGGGAGTTGGCTGGAAAGGAGCCGTTTGCAAACAGAAGACAGGATTTGGAAATTTTGCTTCAGCCCGAGCAGCGGCTCCATTCAGATCGAAAGTTTTCAGGTCACCGGTTTGGTTGTTTCCTTCTGGCAGATCATGCCCGATACAGACTCACGGTAGGCTGACCAGGAATTAACTGACCTACTGCGGTTGATTTGAAGTTCCCCTGGATCTCTTTCTCACTTAATCCTTAATGATATTATCACCTACAAAGTCGATCATTTTTCTGCTCTCTTCCATTATTTTATTTTGTGCATCTTGCAGCATTTTTTTAAGTTCCTGAGGTTTTTTGTTTTCTGATTCAATCTGTTGCTTTGTTTCACTGATTGTTTTTTCAAGTGGTGCTATTTTGTTATCAATATGATCAAAAATATTATCTACTTTTTCACGCAACGAGCTACTATCAAACTGGCTGCTTTTATTCGTCAGTTCATTAGTCAGGTTATCAAGAAGGTTTTCGTATTTCATATCTTCCTGATTAATAGGTGTGCCGGCCTCTGCAAATAGTTCTTCTACCATATTATTTCTTTCAGTCACTCTTTCGTTAAGCATTGTTTCCAATTTATCAAGAGACTGATTTAACGTGTGAATGAGTTCGTAGTTTTTTCCAGCGTCAGGATCGAGTTCAAACTTATTCAGTGCATCCTGAATGGTTTGCATCTCGATCTTATTGCCTTTAAGGAGACTACTCACCTCATTCATAGAAAGAGCGGTAATACTCTCAAAATCCTTTATTGACTTATTACCAGGCCCCTCTCCTTTTGCCTCCGGAAGCTGATTGAGAACATCTGCCTTTGTGACCGGGATTCCTTTAAAGCTCCCCTTAACATCAGCAACAGGAGCCTCAGTCGTTAAATTATTAACAGCTGCAGCATTAGAATTATTAACATTCATCGACATCTGCTCTCTCCGTGAACGATTAATGAATAACTCTTCAGAGTTTAGATCATTGAATAACCACAACATTAGCGAGACTTGCAGTCCTCACAAAATGAGCTTATGCAATGAGTTAGTAATGTGCTGCCTCGATAAACCACTGACTAATGACAGAGTTTTGACAAGAATATGTCCTTAATGCTCAGTTCAACAAAGGCATAAACCGCTTCACTGGCCACCACCGAGCTCAACAGCCAGCACCGCAGCGACCTGATAAAGGCCCCGAATCAGCAGTGTCAACCCAAACTGACCATGATTATTACCCAGGTTATCCTGGCCATTACTGGTGAAATCCTCAGGGTATTGGTATCGGCGATAATTAATTTTCTGATCTGGGTAGACTTCCGCTGGATAACACCTGTTTTCATTAATACTGCGGGCAAAACAATCAGAATTCAGATCCTGCCGGGCAGTCCATAATGTGGTTTCTGCCGTGGTTTTTTCCAGCCATTGCTGGAAGATTTCCGGCGATTCAAAATACTCTGCGGTTTTCACCGACCTGCCGATCAGTCCGGATAAAAAGGCCCCGATGGCCTGATCAATAAAAGCACCGAGTTTTGCCCGGCCTTTGGCATCCTTATAGTGATAATCCGAGTCATCCCGATGCATTCTGGCGTAATGGAGCACCGCTGCCACCATATTTTCACAAAAAGCGTTCATGAATGCCACACGCTGATCAAAGCCTGGTGGCATAAAAGCAGTAGTATCAGCGGCATCAAAATAGCTGGTGATTCCGGGGTAAAATTCCATATCGCCAATATCCCTTAAACCGGAGTACCCCCAATCCGATTCATCAGTAGCCTTGCTGTCCCAGGCCGTTAATGCTCCTGGAAATGCCCGGGCATGGTTAAACATAAAACAGAGAAACAGCTCTCGGCGGTTATCTTGAAACGAATGGTACGCCCGGATCGTGGAGGTGTGCACAGCGCCCAGGCTGCTCCACACCCCCAAGTCATAACTGGCGTTAATCAAGCCCTGCTCTGCGCGGGTGCTGTTACCGTCAGGGTCTTTCTGATGAGCCAGTGTGCTGTAATCCTGATTGCGTGTAGTGAATTGATACGTCAGATAAAAAGACCGGCTGTCCACCACCACCGTTTCCAGCCTTGAACGAAAGTCAGCAAAAATGTCTTCAGGCATCAGTTCAACCGGTACCAGCTTCAACCCGACAGGCCTCGGTACTTCACTTTTCAGCGATCCCCCAAGCCAACGGTGGTTCCAGACAAAACGGTGGACGGCCTCTTCCCGGAAAAAATCTTTCAATGGCTCCCCGCAGCGCAGAAATTTCATGCGGGATATCTTCGTACGGGTGTTCATCATTAATGCCCGCCCCCCATAAACAGTACAATTCCCGGATAACGGCTCCGTCCATACTGGCAACTGTGCCTGGTGCAGTCTCTGTTTCTGCTGGCAACAGTGCTGCTCAATGCTTTTCTGTAGCGCATGCCCCATGGCAAGGTTGCGCAGGGTAAACGGAGCACTGCTTAATAAGGCTTTCTGCAAAAATATACTGCTGGAAAACTTGAGTTCATCAAAAGGTCGCGGCTCCAGCGGTTCCAGCAAAATATATCGATGCATTATCGGCTTGCCCCGTTGTCGGCAGGACAATGGCATACAGGTATCCCCCCTGGCTACCATTGCCTGGCGAATGTCCTGTGGGAGATATTGAGGGGCAATGGCCAGCAATAAATCATAAGGTAGCTGGTGGCGAAGGGGTTCAGGCACATGCTTTATGGTTTTTGAATTTGGCGCGGCAGCCTCAAGGGCCAAACAGCAGACATCCATGGTTCTTAACGGAGCTGGAATTTTTTTCAGGGAGTATAAGCCACTGCTGGCCGCCAGGAACAGAAGATCGGGATGATCCTGAATTTTTTTTTCTGGCACAGAGCAGTTCAAGGGGGAGATTCTCAGTATGCGACGGTACAAGTCCACAGTTCGAAACGACTCAGGAAAAGCCCGATCTGAATCACCTGCCCTTATTGCCCGCTCGACCCATTCAGGATGAGCACGCATCAGGGATGGGGGGCACCCGGAAATAGAGCCAGGCCATTTATCCAGGTATCGCCGGCAAAAATCTTCTGTTTTTGCCGAATCAGGCAATTGCTTCAGGAGCGAAGAACTCCATTGCCGGTGAAAAACCTCATTGGCCAGCTCCGGGTGCTCCAGGAATATCTGGCGAGGGATAAAATCAAACTGATTCAACAGGTCAGTTTGCCTGATAGCCTTAACGCAGCGCTGATACGTACGTAAAGACTGCGGCATATCCTCCAAATCAGTAATTCCCAATTGATCAATCAGCTGATCTGCTACCGATTCTGAAATAGAGTTGCAGAGAAAGTTTAATTTCTGTACCGCCATGGAACATAATTCGGGGTAAAACGTCGCACAAGGATTCACAAACTCAATTAACTTGGGTTTTTTTTTGATCGCCTCCAGGCACAGGGGATAATTTTGATGCTCGGGGGGCACATACTTCAGGGTATCCGGACAAGTCGCCACCAGATCAGGAAACTGAACTGACCGGACATAATCAGAGGCGATATTGACTGGCAGAGCACCGATCCGAAGGCAAAATTTATTAAATGAACGGGTTTTCAACCGGGCCGGGAGATTTTGATAAAACCACTCCAGCCCGACATTTTTTTTCAGGCACTCCCGGGCAAGGGCTTCAGTGATTGCAGCCGGAGGCAAATCCTGGAGATACAATTCATAGTCTTTGACCAGGTCAGCCGTCAGCACACTCTTAAGAACCTCTACCCGGGTATGTTGAAGCACCCAGGCTCTACTCAGCCAACTGGAAAATTTTATCCTTTGGTTAAACTCTTCTTTACTGGTTATTTCCTCTGGCAGCTGTAAATAACAGGCAAGCAACTGGCGTTGATGGCCAGATACAGGACGGGCAGGACCATCAATAAAAGGGTCAGCAGAAGGTTGAATAGCAACAGAGCGAGGTAGCCCGGGTTGTTTTGCCTCTGTTGATTTCAGTAACCCCGCAGTGGATGAAAATGCCTTCTGTATTACTCCCGCTCCAATTTCGGCTGAAGCGACATTGGTAAAGGCAGAAGACGTGATGAACCAGTGACTGTCACTATCATCAGATGAACTGGAC
Source organism: Endozoicomonas sp. ALC013 (assembly GCF_049310205.1). Lineage (NCBI taxonomy): Bacteria > Pseudomonadati > Pseudomonadota > Gammaproteobacteria > Oceanospirillales > Endozoicomonadaceae > Endozoicomonas > Endozoicomonas sp. ALC013. The sequence continues at coordinate 4,831 of NZ_JBLYNS010000096.1, forward strand.
ACCGCTGTTTGCGTATCTTTTTTTTGTTTCTTCGCTGGTAAAGCATTTCTGCAGCAATCAACCGTATTCATAGTTCGACGCTTTTAATAGACTTATTTTTTATCCACCTGGATGCTGTAAATGTAAACTTTTATTCGATCTGACTATTACGATGCAAAGAAGTTCCTGATTAACATTGTTGAATGTTTGAATGGCGCAAATTACACAGTAACTCTTTCATAAGCTGCTATCTTTGATCCATTAACGTTGTTTAATCGGTCAATAATAACAATGCCTTCAACACTGGCGCAGGTTTACACTCGGGCAAATCAGGGCATACGTGCACCTGCGGTTTCGGTAGAAGTCCATCTTTCCCAGGGCCTGCCCGGTTTGAATATTGTCGGCCTGCCGGAAGCGGCGGTTCGCGAGAGTAAAGACCGGGTGCGCAGTGCACTTATTAATAGTGGCTTTGAATTTCCCGATGGTCGCATCACGGTGAATTTAGCCCCGGCCGACCTCCCGAAAGAAGGCGGTCGCTTTGATCTGCCCATTGCCCTGGGCATTCTGGTGGCTTCGGGACAACTGCCGGGTGAGGCTCTTGAAGATAGGGAATTTCTTGGTGAACTGGCGCTTTCTGGTCATCTTCGCCCTGTCCGGGCGGTGCTTCCTGCTTCATTAGCCTGCAAAGACATCAACAGGGCATTGATTCTTCCTGAGCAGAATGCCTCTGTTGCCGCCATGGTCAGCAGCGTCACGATTATTGGCACCCGCAGTCTCCCGGAGGTTTGCGCTTTCCTGCTGGAAAAGACGCCGATTGAACCGGCAAAACCCGACCGAAACAGTTTTACAACAAACTATCCAGACCTGGCGGATGTCCGGGGTCAGGAGCAAGCCAAAAGAGCGTTACTGATTGCCGCTACCGGCTCGCATCACCTGCTCCTCTTTGGTCCACCCGGTACCGGGAAAACCATGCTGGCCAGTCGTCTGCCCGGATTGCTGCCACCGCTGACAGAGAGCGAAGCCCTTGATGTGGCCGCAATTCATTCACTCACATCCAGCTCCATGGATACCCTCTGGCAGCGCCCTTTTCGCACACCGCACCACTCCTCTTCATCGGTTTCCCTGGTGGGCGGTGGCAGCATACCGCAACCGGGGGAGATCTCTTTTGCCCATCATGGTGTTCTGTTTCTGGATGAAATGCCGGAGTTTGCCCGCGCGGCCCTGGAAATACTCAGAGAGCCCCTGGAAAATGGTGAGGTAGTCATCACCAGGGCCAAAGGTCAGGAGCGTTTTCCAGCCCGATTCCAGCTGGTTGGTGCCATGAACCCCTGCCCCTGTGGTTACCTGGGTGACAGTCAGCGAACCTGCCGGTGTTCACCGGACCAGATCAGACGCTACCGGAACAAATTATCCGGGCCATTACTGGATCGTATTGACCTTCAGATTGAGGTGCCATCCCAGACTATCCAAACCATGATGGAGCCTGCTGTTCAGAACAACGATGAAACCGGTTCAGAACAGATGAGAGAGCTGGTGATCAACGCCCGGAAGAGACAGCAGGTCAGACAGGGAAAAATCAACTGCCAACTGTCGTCCAGGGAGCTGTTTGAAGTCTGTGCGCTGGGTGAAAAGGAGAAAGAGCTGATCACCAGGGCATCCGCGCAACTGCAAATATCAACCCGAGGGCTGCATCGGATTTTACGAGTGGCCAGAACCATTGCCGACCTTGCTGGCAGTGCCTCGGTGCAAAGCCCACATCTGGGCGAAGCCCTGCAATATCGGCAGTTGGATCGTCAGTCACTGGAATAGTTTTCATTTTCTGCTGAAATTACCCAACCTTATAAGCGGTAAACCTCTTGCCAATTTAAGGGATTCCCTACGGGATCCTCGCCAAGACTATTAATGTAATGCTTTGCCAAGAGTTGATAACTGTATGTTTGCTTATTACAGAGAACAGGATCATCAACCTCTCCCAAATCAATACAACACTCTTTAGATATCCCTTCCCGGGATATCTCAGCCGGTAGTTCGGGTATCTCATTGAACGGAACAATATTTGATTCAAGAATCCCTACAAACTCCGGCTTACTCTCCTCCGTAGAAGCCTGTCGGCCGACATCGGCCCTTTCCCGGATCATATTCGCCACCAAGCCCTCAATAACTGCATTGGTCATCTGCAGGCGGTCATTATCCATAGCGTTACCGGGCATGCACTCTGAGACAAGTTGAGCAATATGCCGGTCACGTAGCTGAGGCTCATTGCGAAGATCTATACGAAGCGGTGCCTGGCCAGGAACCACCAGGTCAAATATTTCTGGCTGACGCACACAGCACGGACAGAAAATCCTTTTTATACGCCGCATAAAACCCGAGCCTCTTTCCTCAGAACGCCCTTGAACTGAGTCCTCACGAGACCTGTCCTGTGTAGGCCAAAGGTCATAACTTGCGGATCTTGCCTCCACGGAAATCACTCCTCTTAACTGCCAGGAGCCTGTCGGACTTAAGACTGTCCTACTGCGGTTGCGATAAATTGGTCTAAAAATTCCTACTTCTTCGTCAAATAGCCCCGCTATTCTCCTCAGAAGCAGAAATTTTTATCCTCAATTTCTCGCAATCCTCGCTACGGACGCTTAAGTCCGACAGGCTCCTAGACATAAGTTATGTTATTTAGCCGCCCATTAGACTCCACAAACCGGTAATTTATCCTTCCTGCCAATAAAAAAAACCGTGCCCACGATAAACGTGGGCACGGCTGCAAAGACAATCATTTACTGCTCTTTTATCGAGCTTAACTATCAGGCCAGGGCCAGTTCGCCGGTTTCCGGAGCCTGACCACTTTTCATCAGCTCGTTCATCTCGGTCTTGATCTGATCAGAACGTGGACCAAAGATGGCCTGCATATTCTGGCCTACCACCAGCACAGCGGTGGCACCCAGAGCCTTGATGGCTTCAACATCCACATTCTCTGGCTTATCCACAGTGACACGCAGACGGGTGATGCAGGCGTCAATGCTCTTGATATTGCGCTGACCACCAAAAGCGATGAACAATTTTCTGGCCAGCTCACTGCCAGCTTCAGCAGTATTCCCGGTTTCTGCTTCCTGTTCACGACCCGGTGTACGCAGGTTGAACATCTTGATGACAAGCGTGAACACGGTGTAATACAGCGCCGCGTAAGCCAGGCCCCATACCAGAATCATGGCTGGTTTGGTACCAATGCTGAATGACAGGGCGTAGTCAATCAGACCGTGGGAGAACGAGCCGCCCATTCTGATTTCGAAGAAGTTGGTGATCACAAATGCGATACCTGCCAGCAGTGCGTGAATTCCGTACAGGATTGGCGCAACAAACAGGAAGGAGAATTCGATAGGCTCAGTAATACCGGTCAGGAAAGAGGTCAGAGCCGCAGACATCATAATACCGCCCACCGCTTTCTGGTTTTCGGTTTTCGCGCTGCGCCACATGGCAATCGCCGCCGCTGGCAGACCAAACATTTTGAACAGGAAGCCACCCGCCAGGAAGCCAGCAGTCGGGTCACCGGCAAAGAAACGTGGAATGTCACCATTCACCACAACGCCAGAAGCAGTGACAAACTCACCCATCTGAGACTGGAAAGGTACGTTCCAGATATGGTGCAGACCAAATGGAATCAGCAGACGCTCGATAAAGCCATAGACAAAGCCCATGGTCACAGGATTACCTTCAACGGCGTAATTACCAAAAGCATCAATGGCATTACCGATGGGTGGCCAGATAAAGCTCAGCGCCACACCCATCACGATAGCAGCAAAAGCGGTGATAATCGGCACAAAGCGCTTGCCCGCAAAAAAGCCCAGGTACTCAGGCAGCTGGATTTTATAGAAGCGGTTGAACATGACCGATGCCAGAATACCCACCAGGATGCCGCCAAACACACCGGTATCAATAGAAGCGATACCCATGATGGTTTTGGTTTCGATACCCAGAGTGTTGGCCATAACCCCCATGGTAGCGAGCAGAACCACATAGCCTACAATCGCTGCCAGAGAAGAAACACCATCGTTATCCGTCAGGCTGAGTACCACGCCGATAGCAAACAGCAGAGGCAGATTACCAAAAACAGCCCCCCCCGCCTGAGCCATGATATGGTTCAAGATTTCAGGAAAGATTGAAAAGTTTGCACTACCTACCCCCAGCAGGATACCGGCAGCGGGCAGAATTGCCACGGGCAGCATCAGCGAGCGCCCGATTTTTTGTAGAAGGGAGAATGCTTTTTGCACCTGTTTACCTTTAGTTGCCGTTTTTTAAAAAAAATATAAAAACGTTGCCAAGACAGCTCTGATCATCTGAATTTGGGCGCGAGATTTTGATACATTTGCTTACCTTATGAACTGACTTAGATCAAAAAACGATCGACTTTCTGTTATCTAAAGGCACTTTTTTATTATTCTTTTATAAAAAGTTGAGCTGATTCGAGCACCATACCGAAGTCGTTACCCAATTGGCTATTAGCAAGAAAGGTTGTCGCGAAAGTGACACAAGCCTTAAACCACAAAGGACACCAAGCTCACGAAGTCATCTTTTCAAAGACTTCGTGCTCTTCGCGTCCTTTGTGTTTTCAAAAAAGCACTCTACCTTTCGCGCCCTCCCCTGTGCAATCGCCAGGGGAGCTCCGACTCTTTTTTATCGCGGCTGGACGGGAAGAAGGTTGATTTCTACACGACGGTTTTTGGCACGACCTTCAGCGGTTTTATTGCTGCCAATAGGGTCTGAAGAGCCACGGCCATAGGCAACAATGCGGTCACCGCTGACCCCCTGAAAAGCAATATAGTTAGCAACACTGTCAGCCCGGTCCTGGGAGAGAGGTACGTTTATCTTATCCCCTCCGGTACTGTCGGTATAACCAACCACTTCGATCATGTTACGGTCGTACTCCCTGAACACTTTCGACACAGAACCCAGCACCGGATAGAAAGCCGATCTGATATCGGATTTGCTGGAGTCGAAAGTGATATTGGATGGCATAATCAGTTTCAGCTCATCACCCTGGCGGTATACCTGTACGCCGGTTCCCTCCAGCTCTGCTCTCAGTACTCTTTCCTGTCGATCCAGATAATGGCCATAACCGGCACCTGCCGCACCACCGATGATGGCACCTTTCAGTGCACCATCACCACCATCGGCGATAGCACCAATCGCAGCACCCGCCAGAACACCACCAAGGCCATACTTGGTTGACTTGCTGGCCTGCTGTTCACCGGTGTAGGGATTGGTTGTCTGACAGCCTGCCAGCAAAGACCCCATCAACAGGGTGGCAACGGCAAATAATCTTTTCAATGACATAATGGTTTTCCTAAGCAAATCAGCCGCGAATAATACTATTTTCACGAATTTCTTCACCTATTGTGGTATCAGGACCGTGTCCGGTGACCACAATGGCTTCTTCGTCCAGCGTATAGAGTCTTTGTTTGATCGATCGTTCAATGGCTTTGTAGTCTCCGCCCCACAAGTCTGTTCGCCCAATTGACCGGCGGAACAGCGTATCCCCGGCGATCAGAAGCTTTGGCTGTTCAAACCAGAAACACATGGAGCCGGGCGTATGCCCCGGAGTGTGCATGGCCACACCTTCACAGCACGGCAGTTCTTCATCATCTGTTAACCAGTAATCAGGATCTGGAACCGGGCTATAAGGAACACCGAACATACGGCATTGCATTTCAAGGTTGTCCCAGAGGAACTTATCCCCCTGATGGAGATAGATGGGCGCACCGGTCTGTTTTTTGATGTCGCCACTGGCCAGGAAATGATCCAGATGAGCATGGGTGTGGATAAGCGCGACAACCTGTAGATCCAGCTCCCGGAGCTTGGTCATAATAATGTCAGGATCGCCACCGGGATCTACGACAAATGCCTTACGGGTGACCGGATCACCAATAATTGTACAGTTACATTGCAGAGGCCCAACAGGGAAAGTCTGCCGGATAAAGGCTGGTTGGTTTGTCATTTGACCTTCACAGTAGTTTGCTATGTTCGGCCAGGATTCTAATATTATTTTTCTGTCGGGTCTTTCCTTATATGCAGTGGGCTACCATGGCCAGCAATAATCACGAACGGCTTATTTAGATCGCAGCATCTCACAACCTTGAAAAGGTTCGCCTCCCTGACTGAAGTCTCATTTTCTGCATCAGAGCCACACTGGCATTGACCAGGCCAGCAGGATCAACCCGCAGAAATGCTTTCTGCCCGGGATGGGGAAAGTTCCATTCCTGTATGTACTCATCCGCATCATCTGAATCCTCTTTGGAAAAGACCTCCGGGATCAGGGAATATTTATGATAGATCCATTTTTTTCGGGTCAGCCCGGGCCTTGGCTCAGCGATGGATAGTGAAAAGTGGATTTGTCTCAACACGTTACTACTCCTCAGTAATTCAGCAGGCGTCACTTTATGGAATCATTAGTGTTCAGCTGCACGGGCCTTTGAGGTAGGTAGTGTAGTCAAAAAAAAACTGGTCATAAGTACCAAAAGAATATTCCACCGCAAAAATAATTGAGCGAAAAATTATTCATTAAATTAATAAATGAAGTCAGTCAAACTGCCCCCATAAAGCCGACCAAATAACAGTCAATCTGACTAGGAGCCTGTCCGAGGAATAAAGCTATCTCTACCAATAGTGACTATGTAAATACCAAAACAAAATAATAACCCGTAAAAATCGTGTCTATTCTCAGAGTTCAATCCAGTAGACAGACCCCAAAAGCTATGCAGCCAGGTAACAAAAACACGGAAAAACAACCCATTATAAATGGCACTATGATTCTACTCATAGCCGGACTGTTCGGAGTTATCACCGGATGGCTTGACCTGAATGCACTCAATCAGGCCGGTGATGTGGTATCCGACCTGTTTATACGCATGCTGAAACTGATCAGCCTCCCCATTATCTTTTTTGCCCTGGTTTCCACTCTGTCCGGAATGGGCGAAGCGTCAGAGGTAAAACGCCTGGGTGGTCAGGTTCTGAAATACACGGTGATCACTACCCTGATTGCCGCTACTGTTGCCCTGGTCCTTTACTTATTCATTGCTCCGGCGGGAAAGGCTGATGCATTAGCCGGAGCCACCGAACCTTCAGGCCCCTCTGGCAGTTATTGGTCTTATCTGCTCGGCGTGATTCCTGCCAGTTTTATCGAGCCCTTTTACACTCATAATGTGATGGGCGTGTTGTTTCTGGCCCTTCTGCTCAGTGCTGCCATTATGGCTCTGGAAAAACGGCACAAGGCTGTTTTGCATGCCTTTTTTGACAGTATGTTTGCTGCCATCATGAAGATGACCGGCCTGATCCTGAAACTTATGCCTCTGGCGGTCTGGGCATTTGTTAACCAGTTTATCCACGATCTGCACAGTCAGAAGGTTCTCCAGGACCTTGTTCTTTATCTGCTGTGCGTGGTGCTGGCCAATATCGTACAGGCTGGCCTTATGTTGCCGCTGTTGCTGAAATTCAAAGGCATTTCTCCCTGGCAAACCATGAGAGCCATGTGGCCAGCGCTAACCGTGGCTTTTTTCGCCAAATCGTCGGCGGCGGCTCTGCCCTATGCGGTTGATTGCGCTGAAAAAAACATGGGGGTTCAGAGTAAAGTGGCCCGTTTCAGCCTCCCTTTGTGCATTACTGTCAATATGAACGCTTGTGCTGCTTTCATATTGATAACGGTTCTGTTTGTTTCACAAAGTAATGGCGTCATGTTCTCACCCCTGGAGTTACTCTCATGGATCGTCATTGCCAGTATTGCCGCCATTGGTAATGCCGGTGTGCCCATGGGGTGTTATATGTTATCCAGCGCATTTCTTGCCGCGATGGGAGTACCACTGCAACTGCTGGTTATTATTCTGCCGTTTTATGCGTTGATTGATATGCTCGAGAGTGCCATTAACGTGTGGTCAGACTCTTGTGTAACCGCTATGGTGAACGCAGACCTGTTACCCGCTATGGGGTTGGCAGAGGGAGAGAGCCAGGTGGACCACAATGGCAGTGATCCGACTTAGTACATCCTTTCAATGAGTTTGATGCGCACAATCTCCGTTCACCCTGAGCACCCTTCGACTCGGCTCAGGATGAACGGACGAAGGGTGATTGGCACAGTCTTTATCAGGGTATGGAGTTTGCGTCCTTCGACTCCGCTCAGGACGAACGGAGTTTGGGGGGCAATAATAGATGGAACCCATCAATTGCCTTGAAACCTTGTACCAGGTTCAATAAGTTTTATCTCCTTTAATCTGGTTTATCCAGTGCAACAGTTCAGAGGTTGCGTAGACTGCCTCTACGCCCTTGTTCATGTGATCATCACCGGCTCTTTTTTGCGCGTCCTCAACGCTATCTACTCCGATCACTTCATTGATCACAGGTTTTCCGAAGCGTTCTGTGACATCCATAAAACCTTCAAATACACCATGAAGTACCATTTCATCGTGACTGGTGATCCCTTTCAGAACCACACCAAACGCCAGGATAGCATCCAGCTCAGGGTCTTTTTCAAACAGAATTCGTGCCGCAAGCGGCAGTTCCAGTGAGCCCGGGACTTTGTGAATTGAGATATTCTCCGGCTTGACCTCCAGTGCCAGCAGCTCTTTTTGAGCCCGGTTAATCATGGCATCGACACAGTCACTGTGCCAACTGCTGCCGATAATCGCCAGTCGTGCATGGGGAATTTTGTGGAACTGTTCCGGGGTTTTAGGAAGGCCAGCGCCCATCAGGAATACTCCTTTAAGTTACGGTTAAATAATAGTGTGAAAATGAAAGTTAGCTGGCTACTGCTCTTGCGGCAAACCGGTTCAGCGGCTAACACGATGAAGCACCCGACAAATAGCGCGACACAGTGCTTTCAGCTCATCTCTGGAAATGACGTAGGGCGGCATCACATACACCAGCTTGCCAAAAGGCCGGACCCAAACGCCCTCTGCAACAAACAATGGCTGGATTTCAGACATCACCACCGGTTCTTGCAACTCCACGACCCCAATACCACCCAGCACCCGGACATCAGCAACAGCAGGCAGGTCAACACAAGGCATCAAGCCATCCCTGAGCGCTTGTTCAATCGCCGTCAACTGACCATGCCATTCGCCTCTGGATAAAATCTCCAGGCTGGCATTACCGGCAGCACAGGCCAGTGGGTTGGCCATAAAGGTGGGGCCGTGCATAAACGGACCGTGTTCAGAAATAGTGCGGCTGACCTGCTCTGAACAGAGGGTTGCCGCCATCGTCATGTAACCACCCGTCAGAGCCTTTCCGACACACATGATATCCGGAACAACGCCAGCATGCTCACAGGCAAACAGCTTGCCGGTACGACCAAACCCTGTGGCAATTTCGTCATGAATCAGCAGAACTTCATAGTCGTCACACAGCTGGCGCAGGCGCACCAGATATTCCGGGGAATAAAAATACATGCCTCCGGCTCCCTGGACAATGGGCTCAATAATCACCCCCGCCAGCTGGCTTCCCCGTTGGTCCAGCATCTGCCGCAACTCATTAATATGACTCTCTGCCAAAGCTTCACCAAAACGGCACTCAGGGCGGGAGACAAAATAGTGCTGAGGCAGAATTCCGGTAAACCAGTGATGCATGCCGCCATCCGGGTCACAAATAGACATGCCACCGGTTGTATCGCCGTAATATCCGCCCCTGACGGTCAGCATCTTGTTTTTTTCAGGTCGCTCCCGGGCAATCCAGTATTGCATGGCCATTTTGATGGCGACTTCAACAGCCACAGAGCCGGAGTCGGCAAAAAACACCGTTTGCATCGGTTCCGGGGTCATGGCTAACAGTTTTTTTGCCAGGTCAATCGCCGGTTTATGGGTCAGGCCACCAAACATCACATGGGAGAAATCATCAATCTGATGCTTCAGTGCCGCATTCATTTCAGGATGGTTATAGCCATGCACCATGCACCACCAGGAAGACATGCCATCAATAACCCGGCGACCATCATTCAGGTGCAAATAGACACCTTCGGCCCCGACCACCGGAAACATATCCACCCGATTAATGGTCTTACTGTAGGGGTGCCAGATATGTTCGGCGTCAAACACCAGCTCTTCCGGGGTTATAACAGGGCTCAAGCCTGACTCCTTTTGATACGTATTGACCTTTTCGGTAGGAAAAGATAATCGCGGGGCTGTTCTGTAGCAAGCGTAAACAGTACTTTATACCCATCAATTTATCAGGCCCATATATGTGCATGAGTTCGCTTATGGCTGTTTTCGGGATCCTGGCCTACTCTGCCCCTGTGGATAATTTGAATAGTTCGTTCCAAAATCAGATGATTTTCAAATCCATTCACCATTATTGATTGTGGAAGTAATATGCAGGCTCTGTTCGTAAACCAGCTGACTACCCTGGACTTCAGTTACCTCTGTCCAACGCGAGGACTGGTGGGTGAAACCTGGCTTGTGGATGTGGTGCTAGGTGGTGAGCTTGATCATCAGGGCATGGTGTTTGATTTTGGCCATGTAAAGAAACAGGTTAAAGCCTTACTGGACAGCCTGTCGGATCACCGCCTTCTGGTTCCCCTGAAGGCAGAAGCAACTTCCATTACCCATAACAAAGATCAGTTAGTTGTCAGCTTCAAATCACGTCGTGGGGAGATTACCTGTTCAGCACCGGCACAGGCTGTGTTGCTGGTGGATGCCGAAACGATCACTCCGGAGTTACTCACCCCCTTTCTGGAGGATGCCGTACAACAGGAGCTGCCAGACAATGTTACCAGGGTTGAACTCAGGCTATACCCTGAGGAGATTGGCGGGGCTTACTATCACTACAGCCATGGGTTGAAGAAACACGATGGGGATTGCCAGCGGATTGCCCATGGCCATCGCTCACAGATTCAGGTTTTTGTCGATGAACAGCGGGATCAAGCGCTGGAGGCATGGTGGGCAGCAAAGTGGCGTGACATCTATGTAGCCACAAAAGAGGATCTAAAGGACTCCTTCACGGACAACAACCTGGATCATTACCGATTCAGCTACACGGCCAAACAAGGTTACTTCGAACTCAGCCTGCCAAGTGCTCACTGTTATATCATCGATACCGATTCCACGGTTGAACTGCTTGCCAGCCATATTGCCCGCTCTCTGGCGGAGCGAAAGCCAGGTAAAACCATCCGGGTCGTCGCTTTTGAAGGTCTGAATAAGGGAGCTATTGCTATGCATTCAGAGCCTTCAGTGGGTTGAGAGCCCTCAGCTGATTAAGAGCCTTCAGCGGGTTGAAAGCTGTGTCGGCAGTCTTTGGGCTGGTCTTTTCAGATCGATTCCAGACCTTTTCGTGAAAATAATAAGCCACTGTATTCACGGCAGGCTCAACCATCGCCAGGGCACCACCAATCATAACATCACCGGTAATCAGGTAGCCTACTGAAAACGCAACACAAAAGTGGACTGCTGCAAAAGAAACTGTTTTAGCCATGGTGTTCTCCGGCCTTGATAATTATTTCGTCGTTGCTGGCTTTATTCTATGAGAATGATTATCAATTATTAAAATAAAACAACACAAATAATACGATAGAAAAAAACTATCAACTAATCTTTAGGTAATGGCCAAAAAGGAGAACGTGCTATGTCGTCGTCACTGACGGATCAGATCAATAACCGCCCATTCCAACCCGACCCTGTTAGAGACCCGCAGATAGGCCCTTCAGTCCAGGCGGCTGCCGAGGATAAAGTTGAAACCAGCTATATCAATCAGCTGACTGAGCTCCCCAAAATGCTGGAGATGGATTTCGATAAAGTAGAAAACCTGCTGGCCAACCTGTCGGCTGCCAACCCGTTTCGCCCGGATATGGCGCTTGGCAAACAGCCCGAAGTGGCCGTTATCGATGCCAGCAATAGTGTTCAGGAAGCCCCTGTCGCTCCGGTTGGCGCTGCGGTGGATGCAAGCCAGGTTAGCCAGCTGAAGCAAGTGAATGCCGCTCTGGCAGAGTATGATGTGCGACTTCAGCAGGTATTTGATGCAATGGCACTTTCCCGTTCAGGGGGAAAACCGGACCTGCAAAACATGGGCACAGAGTATGAGCGCCTGATGACCTTTGTCCGTCAAACGGAATACCATTTAACTCAAGCGATCAAACTGATCCCGGAGACACTCCCGGAGAATACCGGCGAGTCAATGGCTCAGTTAATGCCCGAGTTCAGCCAAAGCCTGGTTCGCTATGACAGTGAGTTTCAGCAGATCTACGGTGCTATTCAGCATGAATTAAAGCAGGCAGAGATTGCCAGCAAGCGCTTTCGCTGAGCCTGTAAAGCCACTCTCTGCTGAGAGTGGTTCCAACGCCTTTCCTCTCAATGCCATAACCCCCTCGTGAATGAAGTTCTTCCGGGAAATGTATGCATCGATAACAAGTCAACAAAACCAGAGATCCGGTCATCCTGCGGCTGGTGTAACCGTTTGCCAGCTCTGCGGCCCTTGACACTGTCCGACTCGGTGGTGTGGTCACCCACAGGCTGGACAATTATTGGCGGCCTGCGGGTATCCACACTGCTGACTCTAGCGGTAGTACCAGTACTTTATTACCTGTTTAGAAAAATGCAGGGGAGAAACCTATAAGAACGAAAATATACCCGTACAAACTCTTGAGGCTTGTGTAGAATTACTCGTATAAATGATAAAAGCGGGCTTTAGCCATTTGAGCAGCTATTCGAACAGGAATGAGCCGTTCGAACTTCAGAGAATCACCGAAGCGGTGGAATTTCCCGGGCCCACTATAACCAGGAGGTAATAGCATGTTAGAGCACGCCGTCGATCGTTCAACCTTTAATCAGGTTATGGTTCCCAATTATGCGCCCCAAGCCATGGTGCCTGTGCGTGGGAAAGGGTCACGAATCTGGGATCAGGAAGGAAAAGAGTATCTGGACTTTGCCGGCGGCATCGCCGTCAATGCTTTGGGACATTGCCACCCGGCCCTGATTGATGCCCTGAAAAAGCAAGGTGAAGAACTGTGGCATCTGAGTAATGTTTATACCAATGAACCGGCTCTCGAATTGGCTCAACAGTTAATCAACAACACCTTTGCGGACAAAATCTTCTTCTGTAATTCCGGTGCAGAAGCCAATGAGGCCGCGTTTAAGCTGGCCAGAAAGTACGCGTACGATAACTTTGGCCCGGATAAGCATGAGATCGTCTCATTCTACCAATCGTTCCATGGCAGAACACTCTTTACTGTGACCGTCGGTGGACAAAAGAAATACTGTGAGGGCTTTGAGCCAGTTCCCGGCGGTGTTCTGCACACCACCTACAACGACCTTGAGGCACTCAAAGCCCTGATGTCTGACCGTACCTGCGCTGTTGTCGCTGAGCCTATCCAAGGTGAAGGTGGGGTTATTCCTGCTGACCCTGAATTTATCAAAGGGGTCAGAGAGCTCTGTGACCAGCATAATGCCCTGCTGGTTTTAGATGAAGTCCAGTCCGGTATGGGCAGAACCGGCCAACTCTTTGCCTATATGGGCCTTGGTGTCACACCGGACATTCTGACCAGCGCCAAATCCCTTGGTGGAGGCTTCCCGATCGGTGCCATGCTCACCACCAACAAAGTAGCGGAAAGTTTTGGTTTTGGTACCCACGGCAGCACCTACGGCGGTAACCCACTGGCCTGTGCCGTAGCCCTGGAAGTGATCAAAACCATTAATGACCCACAACTGCTGGCTAACGTCAGTAACAAGCATGACCGCTTCCGTAAGCACCTGGAATCGATTAACAGCAAATATGGCATCTTTGCTGACGTGCGGGGTAAAGGCCTGCTGATTGGCGCTGAACTGGTTGAGAAGTATCACGGAAAGGGTAAAGACATTCTTGCCGCTGCAGCAGACGAAGGGCTGATGCTGCTGGTTGCCGGGCCGAATGTCCTGCGCTTTGCACCATCACTTATTATTCCTGATGAAGACATTGACGAGGGTATGGCACGGCTGGAACGAGCGGTTGCTACCGTGGTTTCTGCCTGAGAGCCCTGAACGCCTCGCCATGTCGGCAGAGGTACTTCTCGTTCCCGCGCTGCGCGTGGGAATGCATACCCTGCCTGATCTGACACTCCATACCCGAAGTAAAAACAGAATGAGAATGTCGTATGGTTAAGCCAGCAAAAACCCTTCCCCCTGAAATTCTCCCCTGGCTGGATTTACTCAATAATCAGCATGATGAAATGTTGGCCAGAACCATTGAACTGGCAGAAATAAATTCTGGCAGCCTTAACCGTGACGGTGTCAACCAGGTGCTGGAACAGCTCCTGACCCTGACCTCTGACTTATCAAAAGACCATGAACGCATACCTGTAAACCCATGGAAGGTGGTAAACGACAGCGGAGAAATCATTCAGCACCCACTAGGTGATGCATTAAGAATTCGCAAACGCCCTGAAGCACCTCTTCAGGTCTTTCTGTGCGGTCACATGGATACGGTTTTTCCAGAAGACAGCCCTTTTCAAAAGGTCCGCTGGCTGGATGATGACACCATCAATGGCCCCGGGGTTACTGATTTAAAAGGCGGTATTCTGGTAATGCTCAAGGCGCTGGAAGTGCTTGAGCAAAGCCCATGGGCTGAACAGATCGGCTGGGAAATACTGTTTAACCCGGATGAAGAGATTGGCTCTCCCGGCTCAGCCCCCCTGATTCAAGAGGCTGCACAACACGTCCATCTGGGCATGATCTTCGAGCCCTGCTTTCCCGATGGCAACCTGGCCGGGCAACGCAAAGGCAGTGGAAATTTTACCGTGGTCAGCCATGGCAAAGCGGCTCATGCAGGCCGTGAACATCACCTGGGGCGCAATGCCATTCGTGCCCTCTGTGATTTTGTTGCCGCCATGGACGACCTGAATGGTCAACAACCCGGGATCACCTTTAACCCCGGCTACATTCATGGTGGTGGCCCGACCAACATCGTGCCTGATCGCTGTATTCACAAGTTTAACATCCGCCTGGAACAGCCGGATGATGAACAGTGGTGCCTGGAAAAGCTGAGCGAGATCATCGAAAGCATCAATCAGCGCGATGGCATTCAACTGGAACTGCATGGCGGATTTACGCGCAAGCCCAAAGTACTCAGTCCTGCCAATAAACAACTGCTGACACTGGCAAAAAACATCGGGCATGAGTTGGGTATTCCCCTGGACATTAAACCGACGGGCGGTTGTTGCGATGGTAACAACCTTGCCTCAGCCGGGATTCCCAATATCGATACGCTTGGGGTTCAGGGAGGAGCGATCCACAGTGATCAGGAATATTTAAACGTCAAAAGCCTTGTGCCAAGAGCCAGGCTCAGTGCGGCATTATTATTGAGTCTGGCCCATGCCAGCGCCTCGGGAGAAAATATGAACTGGTTAAAGAGCGATTAATGACTCATTCTGTTATGGATAACCTGAAAAGCCGGTCATTTCTGAAGACGACCT
>NZ_JBLYNS010000097.1:0-20188 GCF_049310205.1 Endozoicomonas sp. ALC013
TTGCCTGTCCTCAAACCGGGATAAGAGACACAACTTTTAAGTTGGCAGGCGTTTTATTGAATCAGCTGAAAGAGGTTGAGGGTTCAGTGCCCATGGTGTCAGGCAAATCGGTATGTTTTTTGACAAAAAGCCATGGCGGGACACAATATCACCGCAGAGAAATACGCTGCTACGATCTGACAGGCTATGTTTGTTCAAAAAAAATTAATCATTCGAGCTGTAGCAGCGTTTATGAAATATGCGGGCCAGGCAGATTTATCACGAAAAGCAGGTTATCGGGGAATCAACACATAAAGCTTACCGGGTTCCTGCTGTGGCCCGGCAATCAAGGCTGCATCGTTGCCAGCGCCCATATAGATATCTCCCCGGACGGGACCCTTTATGGCACTGCCGGTATCCTGGGCAACCATCAGCTGCTGGAATTTCTCTCCGGTGGCGGTGAGGCGGGTATCGAGCCATACCGGCAGGCCGAGGGGGATATAAGATGGATCCACAGCCAGTGTTCTTTTCGGGGCAGCAGGCACACCCTGAGCGGTGATGGCACCTTCCTCAGAAAAACTGAAAAAGATGTAGCGAGGGTTCTGGTTGAGCAGCCATTCCCGTTGGTCCGGATGGTTTTCCAGCCATGACTGGATGGTTTGCATGGATACTTCTTCAAGTTCCCCCTTCTGTTTCAGTATCCTCCCAATGGCCACGTAGTTGTGGCCATTATTACCGGCGTAGCCAACATGAATAATGTTACCGTCAGGCAGTTCTACATTCCCTGATCCTTGAATCTGCAGGAAGAACTTATCAACAGGGCTGCTCAGCCACAGGAGCACATCGCTGGCTTTCGCTGTCTGTTGATTGATTTCTGCCCGACTGCCATAGGGTTTCAGGAAGCCTTTCTCAACCCGCCCAACCAGTCCCGGGCCACTGAGTCCAAAGTCAGCCTGGCGAACCTTGACCAGATCGTGGGGCAGTTTCAGTAACGGGATTGGGTAATCTTCCGATGGTTTCAGACTGCCGGGAATAACCGGGGAGTAATAAGCGGTAAACAGGCCTTGTTTCTGGGGAGAGAGCTGGACAGGCGTAAAGTTTTGCTCAAAAAAGGTTTTCAGTTGACGGTCGGGGGTTTGCATCAGCTCCTTACACAGCAATTGCCATTGCTGGTAGTTACCCCAGGGGCTGTTGTCGGTCAGCACCGAACGGTTCAGATGCTGGCAACTGTTCAGCAACGCCGGTCTTACGGCAATGGCCTGTTGCTGGCTCCAGCCCTCCAGCTCACTGAATGTTACCGGCTGTCGTTCCGACGCTTTGGTCAACAGCCCGCAACCACTGAATAACAGAGAGCACAGAAGGGGAATAAACCTGAAAACGTTGCCGGTGACTGACTTGGAAAAACCGGAGGTAGCGTGTTTGAAGTGCTGGAATGCAAAGGTCACGTTGAGTGCTTCTGGTTGAGAACGGTGAATTAGAGGAAGGTGCTGAATCAGCTTGCCTATTAAACCATATTTTTTGGCCTGTTGTGCAGGCAACTGCTTGCACAGTTGCCCGGATAGCCGGGGCGTTCTCAATTTCCCATGTGACCAGAACGCCCCCTGATCACTCTTTATACTACGTCGAGTTGTTAAGAAACAACAGGCTCTGGCATACCACTCATCAATTTGCCCACTTCCTGATCAATGTAATAGAGGAATTTAATATTGAGACTCAGGCAAATGAACCACCATGCCGTCCATTTCATCAGTGACGACAACCTGGCAGCTCAGCCTGCTGGTTGCTCTCGGCTCACGGACAACATCCAGCATTTCCTGCTCCATGCCTTCAGCCGGACCGACCATCTCAATCCACCCTTCATCAATATAACAGTGGCAGGTGGCACAGGAGCAGGCACCACCACACTCTGCGAGGATGCCATCGATCATGTTATCAACGGCACCCTGCATCAAAGTACTACCTGAGTCGATGTCGGCTTCATACTGGTTGCCGTCGTGAGTAACAAACTGAATCAGAGGCATGGGAGTCCTTTATTGTCTTTTTATTG
This sequence comes from Endozoicomonas sp. ALC013, assembly GCF_049310205.1. Taxonomy (NCBI): domain Bacteria; kingdom Pseudomonadati; phylum Pseudomonadota; class Gammaproteobacteria; order Oceanospirillales; family Endozoicomonadaceae; genus Endozoicomonas; species Endozoicomonas sp. ALC013. Next base: position 2,027 of record NZ_JBLYNS010000097.1, read on the forward strand.
CTGTTTCACTCTATCGGACTCACCACGGAAAGAAAAGTGACCGCCTGCCAGACAAACCGCCCGGACATTATTTGTTGTATATACCGGGCGTTTCAAAGGGTCCATCACAGCCAAGCTCAGGATGCTTGCCCGGATGAGAGAGAAAGAACTCATGCATTCTGGCAAAGTCCGAGGGAATATCTCCGGACATGGACATAGGCGCACCCATAATGACCTTGCGCTGCTGAAAATCGAAGGCAATGGGTACAACCGGAACGTTGGCACCATTCGCTATATGATAAAAACCGGTTTTCCACTTTTGCACCTTTGACCGGGTGCCCTCAGGTGCGATAGCCAGCACGAAGTGGTCACTGCTGTTGATCTCTGCGATGGCCTGATCAACCCGGTTGATGGATTTATCACGCTCAATGGGAATACCGCCAAGCCGATGCATCAACACACTCAGGGGCCAGAAAAACAGCGAGTGCTTGGCAAAAAACCGGACACGTATACGGGTTACCAGCTTAACCGCAACGCCGATAACAAAATCCCAGTTTGATGTGTGATGAGCGACGATGATCACGTATTTATTGAGGTGTTCCGGCAGGTTTCCCTCAATTTTCCATCCGCCAAGTAACCACAGGACAAAGTGCCCCAGGCCTGTCTTGAACCGGTTTTTGGGAAGGTAGTTGCTGGTGAAGGACGATTGCATAGTTAACTTGCTAAAGCAGGAAAGCGCGGCAGTATGTCACTTTTGTTGCACTTCGTCAGTCGGTAAATACCTTGTTAAACTTGTACATGGTTTCAATGAGTTTGACGTGTACAATCTCCGTTCACCCTGAGCGTCCTTCGGCTCCGCTCAGGATGCACGGACGAAGGGTGCTTGGCACGATATCAGAGTCCGGAGTTTCCGCCCTTCGACAGGCTCAGGACGAACGGAGTGCGGAGGCACGACAACCCATCAAACTCATTGAAATGGTGTACCAGGGCGCTTCCCCAGATCAACAATCCTGAAGCCAGCCATTACGGACAGACTGATCAATCTGTTCAAGAACATAACACCACAGTTTGGGGGCCAGGTGCTCCAGATACTGATTCCGTTTCAACACCTGACTGCGGGTAACCTGATACTTTGCCCAGGTACCACCCTCACTGTCCATATTCTGGATTACGGGTAACAGGCAGTCCATGGCTTTGGCGAAGCGGGCATCCGGGCTGTGTACCTGCTCAAATTCAAGCCAGAGCGCCCTGAACTCATCGGCCTGCTCCTGTGGCAATAGCCCGAACAGGCGCTCTGCCGCTGCCATTTCTTTAGTTGCCTGACCGGCCAGCTCGGTAGCCGCAGCAAACGCAAATGTATCTCCGGCATCAATTTCCACAATATCGTGGAGCAGCAGCATCTTGATCACCCGGCCAATATCAACCGGCTCTTCAGCGTACTCTTGCAGGGTCATCGCCTGCACCGCTATATGCCAGCTATGTTCGGCACTGTTCTCCTGTCGGCTGTTATCAGGCTTTACCATGGTTTTTCGATAAACCGCCTTGAGTTTATCCAGCTCCTTGATAAAAGCCAGTTGCTGTCCAAGCCTTGAGGAAATAACAGACATAAATTTTGAACCATATTACTAATATTGCGTCTAAGAACATAAAGCCTAACAGAACACTAAGCCAGCAACTAACCATCGATTTTAAAATCAATCAGTTATAAAAGAAGCTGGTCATTGAGCAGAACCGGCAGAACACTCAAAACATAGTCGAATTAACCACCTGGTATGCCCGATGACCCCATCTATAAACAGCACTCTCTTTGCTCACAGCCACTCTCCTGAGCATGTCTATCACAACGAAGAATCATCTGAAGAGTGCTCGAATACCACCACTGAAGCTTGCTCTCAAAGTAACGCACCTTCAGGAAAAAGTGATGGGCTTGCCGCTAGAACCTGTGAGGTTATCGAAAAAACAGAAACGTTTATGTCCAGGGTAAAACGTCATGGTAAATGGTTGCTGTCAAAAGTTCCCGGGGCACTGTGCACCCCACTGAGAGTCTGTACTACTTTGTTGCATGCGGGCATTTTTGCCGGTTATTACGTCACAGTAATGACCATTACCGGCATTGGAGCGCTTACCGGGGCGATGACGGGAGTAGCTGCAGCAATAAAAGCAAGTATCAGACCCTGCCCGGCAGAAAAATCATTTAAAGAATACACCGTCAGTCATGCACAAAAAGTCTTTACATGGCTGGCTCTGCCCTATGAGACCTTGCCAAAAACGCTTAAGGGCTCAATATTTCCGGCGATAGCCAGTGTCGCACTTTTTATTGTTGAAACGGTGACTATTCCGGGAAAACAGCTCTCCATTCATGTGTATGAAAACATTTGCCACGCCACTTACCAGGCGACCAAACCCTATAAGCCTGTCACTGATATGACCGTAAAGCTGTTTGATACCACTAAGCGATGGATTCAGAATTGAAGCAAAAGCAGGGGGAATTGAATTCCCCCATCATAAGGGCCTGTTGACGTTTCGTTGCGTGCTCAGCGTATCAGGGCGCTCCTATGACGAGGCGCGGCATTGCAGGAAGGCTGGTTGCCTTTCAAAATGTCGCAACGAAGTCATAGGGGCGCCCTGATACGCCCGAAGGGTGGCTCAGAAAGGCGCCATCTGCTTTGTCAGACTTGCTTGGCGTAGAATAACTACGCGCTGCACAAGTCTTTCGCGCATATGACGCCTTTCTGAGCCACTGAGCACGCAACGAAACGTCAACAGGCCCTAACCCTGTTCCAGCAAACGCCGCAGATCAATAATCGCCGCATTCGCACGGGAGACATAATTAGCCATCACCAGAGAGTGGTTTGCCAGCAAGCCAAAACCGGAACCATTCAGTATCATCGGGCTCCAAACCGCATCCTGGGTCGCCTCCAGCTCGCGGATAATTTGTCGGACACTGACCGTGGCATTTTTCTTGTCCAGAACGTCAGCAAAGTCCACTTCTATCGCCCTGAGAAGATGTATCAGAGCCCAGGAAGTGCCCCGAGCCTCATAGAAAACATCATCAATCTGTGACCAGGGTGTTTTTACATCAATCAATACAGCACTGTCGGTGGATTGAGCCGCCTCGCCGGAAAGGTCGGTATTCAAACGCGGTTTACCAACACTGGCACTCAGACGCTGGGAAAGGCTGCCGAGGCGCGTTTCTACGTCCCCCAACCAGCGGGTCAGATTATCGGCCCGGGCATAAAATTGCGCCGAGTCATTGGGATCGGACAAACGGGTCATATAGCTGTTCAGCTTATCAATGCCCCTCTGGTATTCCCGCTCACTGGAAGGCAGAATCCAGCTTCTGGCATCAAAATTAAACTGCGGCTCGGCCACCGCAAGATCCTGGTCTTCCCTTGACTGCGACTGGGAACGACTGAAGTCCTTGCGCAGGGCCCGGGCCATATCACGCACCTGAATCAGAACACCCACTTCCCAATTGGGCATATTATCCATCAGTACGCCCGGTGGCATGATGTCATTACGCAGGAAACCACCCGGCTTATTCAGCAGCGTATTCGCCAGGGTATAGAGTGTTGCTGTTGTGGTATAACCAGTGACGACAGCCTGAGCATTATCAGTGGCCAGCTTTTCGGCATTGGCCTTTACTGAGAACAGGTCTGGCTCCTGACTCCAGTACCAGCCAACAAGTGATAGAAACAGAATCAATACGCCAGTGCCAACGGCCAGGGCTTTACCATAGATAAGACCCGACATTTTCTGCATACCCGACTGAAAAGCCGATTTCATCTTTTCCAGCGCCATAATTTCCCCGTTCGTCACCGCTCAGACATTTATCCTGAATATGGCGTTCCAATATGGATGCGCTTCCAAGCGGCCATTATCCTCTAATAATTGTGGTTGTGCGAGTTTCTGTTAGAGCCTGTTGGGGTTTTGTTGCGAGTGCAGTGATAAAAATTCACTGAGTTGAGTTCACCCGATCTTCTCCAGGGCGCATCATGGCAAACAGTGTTTTAACAAACGCCTTTCTCTTGATCTGGTAATCACTCACATAATGAGTTGTTGCCAGCCAGTCGTTCACCCTGTGCTCAAAATCATGAAAACAACTATGGCGGAGCAATTTCATGTGCAGGTTCTCAGTCAGTGCATAAAGGCGTTGTTGCTCTTTTTGCAGCTGATGACTCCAGCTGTCGGGATTGTCTTCAGAGTGCAGAGCGATAAACTGCCTGGCTTTATTCAGGGTAAGCAGGCAGCGAAACAGCAAGCCATAAATGCGTTCCCCGGTATTTTGGGGGTTGTTAAACAGAAGGGTTCGAGGTACGTCAAATACCGGCCCGTTTTGCAATTGCTCAGTCAGCGGGTTCAGGTGCTCAGCGAGGTATTCCAGCGTATCGTTCAGTAACCTGGTTTCCTCAGCAAAGGACAAACACCATACCGGCCTCTCAACACCGGGGACGTGAACGGCTAATTGTGCCGCATTTCCATAAACGACCCTGTCATCAAGACTGACCTGAAGCCCCATCACTTTTATCCCGAAATCCCCGTCCTTAAGATAAATATTGTAGGCGCTTGGCAGCTTAATCTCCTGACATCCCCGGATTGGCGAGATAATGATACTTTTGAGAATTTCAGAGCCCCGGTCGGTGTTCAGCGTCTGCAGCTTATCAAAAAGCAGTCTGGCCGTTTTTTCTGTCGTACAGATAATGTCAATGTCATTAAATACCTGGCAGATGTTCTGTAAAAAACGGGCATAAGAGCCGGTAATCAGAATGGGGGGATGCGTACAGGAAACATTGATTTCCTGAATAATCTCCAGTGCTTTCAACGTTAGCGCATTTAACCGCATAACCGGCATGTGCGGGAATACCGGTCTGCCTGACCATTGCCAGAGAGTTTGCGCCACACTGGCGGTCATTGCCCCGGTGGTGAACTTACTTTCTGCTGCATCCCGGGGCAAACTGCCAGACCGGGAGTTGTATATACCCTGTTGTTTCGATACGGGGTACTGGCAACTGACGACAACAGAAGCCTTTTGTTGACTGGCTGAGGCTTCGTATCCATTAAAGCTGTCACTGTTCCACCATGAGTCCACGGCATTTTCCCGTAACAGTAAACCATCCATTACCAAAGCCTCGGAGCTGCACTCTTCAAACCAGCAGCCTAAAGCATGGCGCAGCTTACTTCCTTCAGGAAAACTCTGAAGGCATTCCAGTACCTGGTATTGATGGATTTCCTGTCCATCAATAGGCTGCCGGGTGATGTAGCAGTGGGCCAGAAAGAAAAAATGCAGGCGTGAGTTCTGAAATGAACTCCTCAGTGCATTGATGGATTCCAGTACCTGTTCTGCCGAAACGCCCTGATGATCAATGGTCAGTTCTTGCTGCATAGCCATAAATTTCAAGAGACATTGCAGTCGGTGTTGCTCATCTTTAACCGGTACGTTGTTTAATATTTGCAAGGCCTCTTGCAGTATACCCTGAGCTTCATTGATATCATCGCACTGCTGAGTTTGCTGCAGCCTTTGCATCAGATACCTGGTTTGCCTTGAGGAATGATCTCCGGGAACTTGATTAAATGCTGCCAATACATCCTTGTTGTCCAGATAGTTGCCATTCAATTTCCTGGCATTCAATGCCAGCTGAGAATAAAAAATAGCGACTTCGAGCAACCCGCCACTGCGTTCATAGTCCTTAACCACCTCTTCCGGTGTGACCTGCTGACCATTCAACAGCAGCCCCCTCAGGCAACATTCCGCTTTAAAGCGAGCCAGCGCCAGAGGTGCTCTGGCTGCCTGAAAATCGTTAACCAGCTCATCCGGTGTGACCTGTCGACCATTCAATATCAGGCCCATCAGGCAACACTCCGCCTTGAAGCGCGCTATCGCCACTTTGCCTTCCGGGCTATTCGGGAAACCCTTGACGACTTCATCCGGTGTGATCTGCTGGCCATTCAACGGCAAACTCCTCAGACAACATTGTTGCTTGAAGCGCACGGCTCCCAGTCTGCCTTCCGGACTATCCGGAAAATCCCTGAACACTTCATCCGGTGTGACCTTCCGACCATTTAACGCCAGCCCCCTCAGGCAACATTGTTCTTTAAAGTGTGCCAGCTCCAGTGGTGCTTTGGCGGCCCGAAAATCCCTGGCCACCACATCCGGGGTGAACTGCTTGCCATTGGACAACAGCCCCTTCAGGCAACATTGCTCCTTAAAGCACGCTATCCCCAGTTTACCTTCCGGACTATCCGGAAAATTCATAAGCACTGCATCCGGTGTGATCTGCTGGCCATACAACGACAGGCCCCTCAGGCAGCATTTCACTTTGAAGCGCACTATCGCCAGTTTGCCTTCCGGATTACCCGGAAAAATCTTAACCACCTCTTCGGGTGTGACCTGCTGGCCATGTAACCGCATCCCCCTGAAGCAACATTCCTGTTTAAAGCGCGCTATCCCCAGCTTGCCTTCTGAACTGTCCGGGAAGCTATTCAACACCGCCTCCGGTGTGACCGGCTGGCCGTGCAACACCAGCCCTTTCAGACAACATTCCTGTTTAAAGCGCGCTATTCCCAGCTTGCCTTCTGAGCTGCCCGGGAAGCTATTCAACACCGCCTCCGGTGTGACCGGCTGGCCGTGCAACACCAGCCCTTTCAGGCAACATTCCTGTTTAAAGCGCGCTATCCCCAACCTGCCTTCCGGAGTATCCGGAAACTCCCTGAACACAGAATCCGGTGTAACCTGTCGACCATGCAGCAATATCCCCTTCAGGCAACATTGTTCTTTAAAGCGCGCCAGCTCAAGGGTTGCTCTGGTGGACTGCAAATCCCTGACCACCTCCTCCGGTGTCACCTGCTGGCCATTCAATGGCATGCTTCTCAGGCAACATTCCACTTTGAAGTGTGCCAGTTCCAGTGTTGCCCCGACTGCCTGATAGCCCTTGACCACCGCGTCCGGTATGACCGGCTGGCCATTCAACGGCACCCCCTTCAGACAACATTCCGCTCTGAAACGTGCCAGTTCCAGTGTTGCCTTGATTGCCTGATAATCCTTAACCAGCAAATCTGCATTGATTGGTCGGCCATTCAATAACAGCCCCCTCAGGCAGCATGCCGCTTTGAAGCGCGCCATCCCCAGTTTGCCTTCCGGAGTATCCGGGTACTCCTTAACCACCTCATCCGGTGTGATCTGCTGGCCCTTCAATGGCAGCCGCCTCAGGCAACATTCCGCTTTGAAGCGTGCTAGCCCCAGTTTGCCTTCCGGAGTATCCGGGTACTCCTTAACCACTCCATCCGGTATGACCTTCCGGCCTTTCAACGGCAAACTTCTCAGGCAACATTCCGCTTTGAAGCGCGCCAGCTCCAGCGTTACTTTGATAGCCTCAAAATCCCTGACCACCACATCCGGTGCCACCCTCTGGCCTTTGAACACCAGACCTCTCAGGCAACATTCTGCTTTGAAACGCGCTATCGCTAATTTGTACTTATTATTCCGATCCGGCAGCCGGTTGAATTCCTGAATAACCTGGTCTGCGCTCACTTTTCTGGTGCCATGCAAGATGTTCTGCAGGCAAAGCTTTTGCAGGAAGAAGCCGCTTCTCAGAGATGTTGTTTCATTCCCATAGGTGCAGAGCACAGCAGCCGAGGTGATTTGACGTCCTTGTAATGGTTTTTTTTGCCAAAAGGCATTCTCCATACATTTGCCTTTATCCAGGGTGGTAGCTTTATCTCTATAAGACGGATGGTTTAAGACTTTTTTGCTATTAAATGAACTGCCTGCGCGGTCACGGATTCCGCTTGAATGGGCTTGTTGGCCCAACCGACCAACAGGCTTTGGGTAGGAGCAGGCTGATGAGGTTGCGTTCAGAATAGAGCCCTGCACACTTTGACTATAAATACCGCCGTTTGACCTCAAAATGATGATCAGGTTCACGCCTTTCTTATTCTGACTGCATCATCGCCAGCAGTGCCGTAATAAAGTCCCTTCTTTTGAACTCATATTCATTAACATGATGGGTGGTTGATAACCAGTTGTTCACTCTGTGCTCAAAATCACTGCGACAAACATGGCCAGACAATTTTGTTTGCAGATTGGCCGTCAGCATATACAACTGTTGTCGTTGTTCTTGCAGCAACTTATTCTGGATCGGTGTTCCGGGTCTGTCTTCAGAGTGCAGATCGATAAACTGCCTGGCTTTATGCAGACTAAGCAAAGAGCGCATCAGCAAACCATAAATATATTCCCCGGGGTTTTCGGGAGTGTTAAAAAGAATGGTTCGGGGCAGGTAAAATACCTCTCCCTTTTGCAATTTTCTGGTCAGTGGATCAAGGTTTGTCGCGAGATATTCCAGCGTGTTGTTCAGTAATCGGGTTTCTTCGGCAAACGACAGACACCACACCAGCCTCTCAACGCCAGGAACCTGAACAGCGCATCGTGAGGCATTGCCATCGGTGACTCTCGCATCAATACTGACCTGAATCCCCATCGCTTTCATACCCAAATCACCGTCTTTCAGATGAATATTGTAGGCCTTTGGCAGTTGAATCTCCGGACATCCCGGAACGTCCCAGATGACGATGTTTTTGGGAATTTCCGAGGCTTTGTCGCTGTTAAGTGCCTGCAGCCGGTCAAACAGTGTCCTGGCAGGTTCTGCCGCCGTACAGATAATGTCAATATCATTGAATGATGAGCAGCGGTTCTGTAAAAAACGCGCGTAGGAACCGGTAATCAGAATGGGGGGATTGCGATAAGAACCATTGATTTCCTGAATAATCTCCAGTGTTTGTAGTGTTAGCGCATTGAACTGCGGATGCCTGTTCAGGAAACCCGGTTCAATGGACCATTGCTTCGGCACTTGAGCCGCACTGGTGGCCACTGTCTGAGTGGCAGGGACTGCGGTTCTGTGGGGACTATTACGCCTTGGGGCTGCGGCCCGTTCCTGTTGGAACAGGAACTCATTCATGATATTGGCTTCAGGGCTGAATCGTGCAAACCAGTGGCCTAAAGCATGGCGCAACTTACTTCTTTCAGGAAAACCCTGAAGGCACTCCAGAACATGATCCCTGCGGATGGTTTGTCCATCAACCGTCTGTCTCTTGATATAGCAATGTGCCAGAAAGAAGAAATGCGTGCGTTTATTCTTAAATGAGTTCCTGAGTGTTTTCATGGATTGCAGCACCTCTTCTGCTGACACTCGCTGCTGATCAATCGACAGCTCATGCTGCATCGCCATGAATTTCAGGATACATTGCAGCCGATGCTGCTCATCTTTTACCGGTGCACTGTTTAATATTTGCCAGGCCTGTTGAATGATCTCCTGAGCCTCGTTGGTTTCATCGAACCACTGATGTTGTTTCAACCTGTGCATCAGGAACTCAGCCTGCCTGCAAGCATGATCTCCGGGTGCTTCATTAAACGCTGCCAATACTTGCGCGTTATCCAGATAGGAGCCATTCAATTCTCTTGCATTCAATGCCAGCCGGGTCTGAAAAATAGCGCTTTCGAGCAACCAGCCACCACGTTTAAAATCCTTGACTACGGCATCCGGTGTGACCTGCCGACGATTTAACGCCAGACCTCTCAGGCAACACGCCCCTTGAAAGCGCACCCTCGCCAGTTTTCCCTCCCGATTATTCGGGAAATCACTGACCACCTCATCCGGTACGACCTGATGCCCCTGCAACATCAGGCCTCCAAAGCAACACTGCTCCTTAAAGCGCGCTAACCCTATTCTGCCATCTGAGCTACTGGGGAAACTCTTAACCACTGCATCCGGCGTGACCTGCTGACCATTCAGTGGCAGCTCCATCAGGCAACACATTTCCATGAAGCGTGCTATCGCCAGCCTGCCCTCCGGGCTATCCGGGAAGCCCTTAACCACCTCATCCGGTGTAACCTTCCGACCATGCAACACCAGGCCTTTCAGGCAACAGTCTGCTTTGAAGCGCCCCAGCCCCAGTCTGCCTTCCCGACTATCCGGAAAATCCCTGGCCACTTCATCCGGTGTGACCAGCTGGCCATGCAACAGCAGGCCCAGCAGACAACAGTCTGCTTTGAAGCGCCCCAGCTCCAGTGGTGCCTTAGCGCTCTTAAAATCCTTAACCACCTCATCCGTGGTGACCTGCTGACCATTCAATGCCAGACCTCTGAGGCAACATTCCGCTTTAAAGCGTGCCAGCTCCAGTGGTGCTTTAGCGTCCTTATAACCCTTAACCACCTCCTCTGTTGTGACCGGCCGACCATTCACTGCCAGAGCTTTCAGGCAACAATTCTCTTTGAAGCGCGCCAGCTCCAGAGGTGCATTGATGGCCTGAAACCCCTTAACCACTGCCACCGGTATGACCTGCTGGCCATTCAACGACCACCCTCTCAGGCAACATTCCGCTCTGAAACGCGCCAGCTCCAGTGTCGCTTTGGTTGCCTGATACTCGACCTGCTGATCATTCATCGACAGCCCCTTCAGGCGAGCCTCTGCGTTGCAGCGCGCCTGCTCCGCTTCTGCCTTGGCGACCTGATAATCATTAACCACTTCATCCGGCGTAACCTGCTGGCCATTTAACGCCACCCCTCTCAGACAACATTTTTCCTTAAAGCGTGCCAGCCCCAGTGGTGCGTTGGCTGCCCGATAATCCTTAACCACCGACTCCGGTAAGACCTGCTGACCATGCAACATCAGGCCTCTCAGGCAACATTCCATTTTGAAGTGCGCCAGCGACATCGTTGCTTTGGCTGCCTGAAACTCCCTGACCACCTCATCCGGCGCAACCTGCTGGCCATTCAGCGTCAGGCCTCTCAGGCAACATTCCTTTTTGAAGTAGGAAAGTTTCAGCGTTGCGTTGACTGCCTGAAACCCCTTAACCACGGCCTCCGGTCTGACCCGGCGGCCATTCAGCAGCAGCTCTGTCAGGCAACAGGTCTCTTTGAAGTGCGCCAGCCCCAGTTTGCCTTCATGACTGGCCGGGAAAGCCTTAGCCACCTCATCCGGTGTCACCGGCTGGCCATTCATCATCTTGCCTGTCAGGCAACAATCCGCTTTAAAGCGTGCCAGCGCCAGCTGGCCCTGCGGACTGTCCGGGAAACCCTTAACCACTTCATCCGCTGTGATCTGCTGGCCATTCAATGCCAGGCCCTTTTGGCAACATTGTTCCTTAAAGCGCGCCAATCCCAGTTTGCCCATCAGGTTGTCCGGGAAAGCCCTGATCACCGCCTCCGGTGTCACCGGCTGGCCATTCAGCGGCAGCCCCCTCAGACAACATTCCGCTTGGAAACGCGCCAGCTCCAGCGTGGCATTGATTGCCTGAAAATCCTTAACCACCGTATCCGGTGCAATCTTCTGGCCTCTCAAGGACAGGCCCTTCAGGCAACAGTGTTCCTTAAAGCGCGCCATCCCCAACTTGCCTTGCCGACTCTCCGGGAAATCCTTAATCACCATATCCGGTGTGACCAGCCGACCATCCAACCTGAGGCCCGTCAGACAACATTCCTCTTTGAAGCGTGCTATCGCTGTTTGGCACTTATCATTTCGCCCTGGCATTCGGCTGAGCTCCCGAACAACATGGTCCGGGGTCACTTTGATATTGCCATGTCGCATGTTTTGTAAGCAAAGTTGCTGCAAGAAGCAGCCGCTTCTAAAAGATGTTTTATCCTTTCCATAAGCGTTAAGCACATCAGCGGTGTTGATTGGACGCCCTTGTAATGGTTTTTTCTGCCAAAAGGCATCCTCAATCCGCCTGCCATCATCCAGCGTGATGGCGGTACCTGTGCGGGAGTGGTGGTTTGAAACCTTTTTGCCGTTGAATTTACTTCTGGAGCTGCCAGGAATTCTGCCTGAACCGGCTTGTTGATCCCCGACAGGCTTTGGGTGGGAGCGGGTTGATGTGGTTGCTTTCAGAATCCCCCCCTGCACACGTTAACTATAAATACCGCCGTTTGACCTCAAAATGATGATCAGGTTCCCTCCATGGCCGTTGAACAGTTCAGAGTAACTCGGGATGCCCCAGATAATATCCCTGACCACCAGCAACACCCAGCTGTTTTAATGCCTCCCACGCCTCTTCCTGTTCAACGCCCTGGGCGAGAACACTCATATCCCGGGACTCAGCCATCATGGACAGTGTTCTTATATACAGTTGATTCTCATAGCTGGACGTCAACTGTCTTGCAAAACTGCCGTCCACTTTCAGGTAATGGGCATTGATCATCTGCAGGAACGTCAGCGCCTGACTGGACACACCAAAATGATCAATAGAAAACTGACAACCGGTTGCCACCAGTGTATCCACCCGTTCTGCAACCCGCTCCCCCACCAGCATAAGCGAGCGCTCAGCCGTTTCCAGAATCAGACGCCTGGCCAGATCCTGACGCAGTCTGAGGGCATCCAGTAACCAGTGATAAAAATCATCATCCATCAGGGAGTAAGGTGAGATATTCAGGCTGTAGGTTCGATAGTCATCCCGGTCATCCATATAATCCGTCAGGGCAAAAAATACCGCCCGATCAAAGGCTCCATGCAGATCATAGCGCTCAACCACTGGCATAAAGGCATCGGCAGACACCACTTCACCAGCCAGCTTTATCCGTGCCAGTACCTCCGTAAACGCTACTTCACCATCCACTCCCTTAATGGGCTGGCCATACAGCTCGATAAGGCCTTTTGCCATTACCTCTTCCAGCGCTTCGACCCATTGAGTGTCACTCCATCCCATGTACGGATAACCAGACTCACCACTGATATCCATCACATCCCAGCAATTTTTAACCCGGGCCTCTTGTTCCAGCAGCTGCTGATCACCATGCTCCAGCAGCAGCTCCGGAGAACAACGCCCCTGGTGGGTCACTGCGACAATATGCAGGTTATTGCTACCTTCCGGTGACGAGAAAAACTCCATGGCCACCAGAACCTTGAATAACCGTTCCGTCACCTTACGGATTTCATCGACATTGCAGGCGGGCACACACACGCTAAAACCGGATCCATTCCAGCGGCCAGAAAAAGCTTCGGGCCAGGCCAACAGGGTTTTGCCCAGCCAATAGCTGACGGTCACCAGCAGGTCATCAACAAACTTTTGTCCATGAGACCGGTTCAGCGCCTCCAGCCCTCGCACCTGAATCATGACCAGACTGGCACCCGCCTCACCGATGTCTTCACTTAACACGGTCTTCATCCGACGGTTAAAGGCCCGTCGATTGAGTAATCCGGTCAATGGATCCTTGACCGACTTGCGACGCAGTTCTTCTGTCAGAGCCACCTGCTCAGAGAACGCCTTTTCCAGCTTCTCTGCCATCCGGTTCATGGCCTGAACCACTCTGCGTAAATCTCTGGTTTTGGGTAACTCGGGTTGTATCTCAAAATGACGGTCACAGATTCGGTTCGCCTGCTGCTCCATCCTTGTTAAAGGCCGGAGTACCACACCCAGCAGCATATTCAATCCGACCATGGCAACCATCAAACCGATACCGAACAGCAGCGCATCTTTGCTCACCTTGGACCAGAGACTGCGGTAGGCATAACCCGGATGACTGGCTACCAGAAGCTGCCCCATGGGCACCCAGCCACTGTTAATCTCGCTGGTGACTGCCGGAGTTTTCAGGTCAATCAGTTTCACAAACCAGTCCGGTACACCTTCCAGCGTTCCCGGGTGTTCACTGTTGACCAGCTCGTTGCCCGACATATCGGTAAAACGAATCTGCCGGTAGTAACCACGATCAAAAACCGCATCAATCATCGAGTCCATCCCGGCAATATTGCCAGCCCCGGCGGAAGCAATGGCAACACCAAGGGAGGTGGCCGTATCCTGGGAATGAGAGTTCAACTGTTCCTGGAGGTAATGACGGGCATCATTGACGGACAGCACGAAGCTGCCAGCAAACAACAGAATCAACAGCAAAGTTAAAGATAGTGCCAGTTCACGAAGTAGCGTCATGGTGGCCTCCCTGTCCTTTTTCAGTTCCGGGGAAAGCAGGATAAGCCATCAGCTGCTCCCGTCATTCAGTCGTCCCTGACTGTTCGACTTCTGCAGCCGTCGGCGCAGCTCAGTCCAGGTCTTTATCTTACTGGACTCGCCGATGCGAACCCCTTCACCACGCTGACGGGACAGCCAGAGTCCGTCACCGTTAAAGTTATAAACGGGAACCAGATCTGTGCGATGACTGGCGGGACGAATCTCACTGACCAGGTTGTCCAGAATCAACGGCTCTTCCCCCGGACCGGCGAAGTAACTGAGCACCATGTGAGCCTGATCAAGCTCAACCGCCTTTACATAGGTAATCCTCAGCTTCTCATCGGCCACGCCAAGCTCACGAAGGGTAAAATACTTGGCAATGGAGAAGTCCTCACAATCACCCGCGCCACTGGCCAGCAGTTCCACCGGGGTCGCCCAGAAATCCTCTTCCCCCCAGTGGTCAATATCATGCACAAAGCGCATACGGTTAAAGAAGTCATTCACTTCAACCAGCTTCCGGGGTTCTGGCAGCTTCCTGCTGTAGATCATCAGATTCTGCCAATGGGTCAGCCGTTCAGCGGCAGCGACACCGTAGAGTTCCCGGGCACTATCCACCAACGCTTTACCCACCACCAGGTCGCCAGCCAGCACCACGGCAACGAACCAGTGTCCCCATTTGGATGTAAGAAGGTGGGATAGCATCCAGAATATTACCAGCCGATTCCTGATCTTATATAGAGTCGGCAGTGATCAGCCGGGCCTGTAAGGAAAAACCGTCAAAAGGCGATAACAGGGTTGGCGGCAGAGTAAATCTATGCGTATAATCCAACCGCTTCAGGGCCTATAGCTCAGTTGGTTAGAGCAGCGGACTCATAATCCGTTGGTCGAAGGTTCAAGTCCTTCTGGGCCCACCAGGTATAGCAACGCTTTCAAGATAAGCACTCACTCACTGACTCACTATAAATTCTTATTTGCGCCCACTTTTGCGCCCTCTTTCTGTCGGACTGGTAGCGAATTAAACGGGCATCTATTCGGCTGTTACCTTTCAATTACTCACTTCAAATTCACGCGTCTTGCTCGCGTGGTCGTCGCGCTGATTTCGCGTGCCTGGCTAATTAATTCATTGCTCAATGACAACATTTGCCAACATTCCTTGTAGCCAGCGAAAGTACAAAAACGCACTTTGAGCCAGAAAAGGTACACTTGTGTGCTTTAAACCTTGGGGATTGGATTGACGGGAAAGATGGAGGGGTTAGCCTTGGCGGTATATCTGGGGCTAATGTTCCCGTTCCCCCTCCGGTTGGGCGTTTGTAGCTGGCCAGCCTGTACCAAGGCACAGTTAAGTGTAGCCTGAGGATTCCTGTTTGTTGGCTGTCTTCTGGCTCAAGGGGGCACATATTCCGAGTACCCGGTGTAATGAATGGCTTGCTGGTGGCCTGCTACACAGAATCGGCGTAACAGCTAACCGGCCCTGCTGGTGGCTCCGGGCTCCAGCATTCGCACGGTGCTTTGAAGGTGGGCCAGAATCCTGACCGATCTATTAGCATGGTCTATGCTGTGTGCGGGTGCGGGCTCTGACAGGCTGCACGATGAATGCACCCTTGCTCCCCTGTTGCTCTGGTGCCAGGGGGCTTTATACATCAGTGCTTGCTTATCCTGCCTGGTGTTGGGTAGGGCTTTACTGCAATCATGCCGTAAAGTGCGTAGAAACTCTGCGTAGTGCGTAGATATGGTGCGTACATTACTGCTACCAGTGTGCGTACCGTAATGCGTACCGCTGTGAAATAGTTAACATAACTTAGCATTTTGAATGCGAACCAGAGTGCGAACTTATAGTGCGAACTACCCTCAGTATTCTTTAGCCTTACCACTTCAGACAATCCTTGATTCCATAGCTTCCGACTGAACTTTTCTAAACCGGCTATATGACTTCAGACTGCTTCTGCTGGTGGCTTGCCGGTGCGCAATAGTGCGAACTGCGTACCATTGGGTAATGGCTTAAACCTGCTGCTGACAGGCTCATACATGCCTTTCTCGATATAGAGTTTTCTGGAGTGGTGCGAATTGAGATACCTACAAAACCAAAGCTATCTATCCGTTATGGATTGATTGCCCTGGCTTCAATCTGCCCGGGTCGGGGTAGATTGGCCTTGCCGGAAGATGTGCGGGTTTCTCGTCGATCTGCTTTGTTAAGGTGGGCCCGTTTTCGGGCTGGCGTCGCGATTCGCTACTCCCCAGGGTCTGGGTTAAGGGTGGGAGAAATGTTCCCACCCCCTGCATTGGCATTGAATAACGGGTTAATCAGTCAGGGCCCCGATGTTTTGACGGGTCAGGATTTTGGCTGGTTACACTGGACTCAAAAAAGAAAAGCCTCCATCTGGTTCGACTGACTCCGCTGCAATTGCGGGCAGTGGTTCACCAGCTTGAAGGCCTTAAATGACAAAGGCCCTACCACGAATGATAGAGCCTTGGATCAGCAGTCTTAGATAGCTTGTCATCGCCATTTCCAAGACTGGCTGCACCGGACGTACCTGAATGCAGTCTCGAAAGCCCGATGCTATGCAGAGCGGGAACATGGGTAAATATAGAGCATAACCCAGCATTTTGCCAGTTAAGAAATACCCAAACCGGCTAACAGACATTTCCGTATTGCTTGCATCTGCTCTCTACCCAGTCTGTCCTGATAATACATTCGCTTACCATCGGCTCCCCTGGTGGGTAGTCTGATTTGATCTAACCGGTGAAAGCCTACGGTGTAGAGCATATCGGCTTTTACCCAGCTTTCTTTCTCTTGAAACTCCTTCATCCGGGGCATGCTGGCCTTGGGTAAAAGGTAATGGTAGGGCTCAACCGGGTTCGGTGTTGATGTGCTTATGCAGGCTACTGTTACCAGTCCACCTCTCTTTCTTATGCTGGAGACTACCAGAACAGGCCTTTTCTTAGTCATTTCAGGCTCTTTAAAGCCCTGTGAAAAGTCGCACATGAGAATACTCCCCACTTTGGGGTGATACTTGATTGCCATAAAACTCCGTATCAGAAATGCCGTGTATGTTTGTCATTGGGTGTATCCTGGCTCAATGCGCCCAGCTTCCGGTCTATTGTACTGCAATCCAGTGATAAGGGTTGCTGGTTACTCTCTGCGGATTAGATGTGATGCAGTGCGATAGCCTGAGATGTCGGAAAGTTTTCCGGTATCTGTGACTGGTGGCAAGCAAAAAAAACCGGGCGTAATGCCCGGCTAATGGCTTAATGACTCTCTGATTTTTTCAGTACTGGCTGATTGGGTTCGGTATTCCTAATCCTTTTGTGCTGATCTGTTGCCCTACAGGTATTTTGTAGGATGCTTCCAGTTCCTCCATGGATGCAGGCCAACGCTGATTCTTCGCAAAGAATGCAGCCATAGCGTCGGCTTGCTCATTGTTGATACCAGTACCATAGCGCCCCTGAGCAATGATGTTGGCTTGGTATCTGTCCCACTTGCCCTCAACGTGTTGACCGATCTCGCCCATAACAGAACCGTAACCTTGCTGATTGGTTTGGGCTGCTTCGCCTGCCTGCTGTCGTATGCGGTTGGCTTCTGCCAGAACATCAGCTTTGGTTTTACCTGTTTGATCTGGTGCTGGTAGCTGTTCACTTGTTGACTGGCTTGCTGCGTTGTCACCACCAGCGGCTTGCCTGGCTAACCGGATAATATCGTCATAGCCTGGCTGAGTTGTGGTGGTTTCTGGTTCTGTTCTGTAGCGGGTGGAAAACCCCAATCCATAGCCGCCAAACTGTGGTGCGGTTTGGGTATTTTTGAAGTTCGGATCATAGACTACACGACTGCTGGCCTCCCTTGGCCCATACTCTGCCATAAACGCATCGTAGGCATTCTGCCCTTCCTTAACTGCGTTGTACTCCTCAAAGCCTTTTGACTCTCCGGTGTTCGGGTCGTACTTTGGGCGAGTGTATCGGTTGTTGTCATCCAGAGTGTACCCCATGGACAGAATACCATTATCACTGGTGGCAAGATCCCTTGCTGCGGCCGCACCTTCAGCAAGTTCCTTGCTCTTAAGAATTGCCTCTCTGCCCTGGGTGACTTCTGTTCTTTCGCGGGTGGTGTAGTTGTTCAGGTTGGATAGCTGCCGTTCAACCTCTGTCATGGGTAAACGGCCTAATACTGAATCCTCGGCACCCAGTATGGAGAGAAACTGAGCCCCCTTATCGTCTGTATCCAGCTTGAGCCCTGTGGCGTTGTTGATACTGGAATAAGGT
>NZ_JBLYNS010000098.1:0-19977 GCF_049310205.1 Endozoicomonas sp. ALC013
AAGACAGCCAAGATGGCAGCGATTACCACCCGCTGTACCCAGGCCGCCAGACTTACTGGTGGGGCTGCCATGATTGCTGATGGTTCGGTCAATGTTCACATTACCAACCTGAATTATGACGCAGATATGTTAAGAGCCGAGGCGAAAGAGCTGTATGCCTGGATGCTGGCCAATCAGCATGCCATCGATAATCTGACTGAGGATATCCAAAAGGTTATCGAAGATATGCAGCAGGTATGGCAAGTCATGACCAGCATGATGAAAGACAACCACGATACGATGACCAAGCTCAATAGCTCTCTCAAAGGATAATTAATAAAAGTTGCTTTACCCTTAACACTGATACATGGAGGTAACTCATGGCCGAGGGAATTTCTAGTGCAGACCGGGCGGCACACAGTGCAAATATGCAGATGCTCCTTGAAAAACCAGCAACAGCTGACGCAAAGAAAGCGGCAATCAAAAAAGGCGATATTGACTTTCAGCAAGAGAGCGTCCGTCTCGCCTCAACCAAACACGCTAAATCCGAGGTTTTGAACGACCTTAACAAAGCAGGTCAACAGGCCAAGCCGACACTGGCCTCGCCCGATGATCTGTCACCGAACCAAATGACCAATGCCAGTAAAACCCTGGCTACTTTGTCCAAGTCAACCGACGAGGCCATGGAGTCAACCAAACAGCTGTTCACTAATATCCAGAATGGTACGGTGACCAAAGGAGAAACCGCAAAGCTGAAATCACAGGCCGCGCTTCTTGATGATGCTTCTTCGCACATGCAGTTGCTCTCCGGCAAAGGAGTGGAAACCTCTGCAGGAAAGCGGCAGGTACTGGCCGGTATGGGCAGCTTTCAGAAGACTCAGCTGGATAACCTGGAAAAGCTGTCAACCTCTAAAGATATCCAGACGTTTCTTGCCGATCAGCATGGAGGAGCAAAAGGTCTGGACCAGAAAACGGCCATCCTGAGATCTCTGGGTTTTTCAGACAGCCAGATCAAAACGATGATCTCTCTTGCGCCGCCGGATACTGACGGCAGTCGTCTGGATATGATGCGCTCAGCAGGCTCTGATACCAAGGCCGTTCTGCAGGCGCTGGGGTTTGGTGCCGATACGGCCAAAGGGCTGGCAGCACTATTGAACGGCAAACTTGGTCAGCTTGGCAGTGCAGAGCAAAAGCAGCTGCTGGCCAAAATGGGCTTTGGCCAGGAGGAAATACAGGTCATTCTGCAAGCCAGCAATCCTATTTCATTAAAGAACCAGTCCGCCCTTATGCGTAATGCTCCCCAGGGACTTTCACAATTTCTAATGAACAGCAGCAAGGGAATGAACCTGCTTGCTGCTGGTGAAGCCTTTGCGGATATGAAAGTGCTTGAGCAGTTGGTGGATATCTTTGCCGTGATGGAGCTTCTGTTCAAGATGAGTGCCAATCAGCGTGCTGCCTCAAGGGAGTCTCGTTCCATTGAGCAGCAGGCGGCAAAATCTGAGATTCTCAACCAGGCAGAAGAAATGAAGAATGCAGCCCTGATGACTGCCATTGGTGGCTGGGTCAGTGCTGGTACCAAGATCATTTCCGGTGGTATCCAGGTTGGTATGTCAGCTAAAGCCGGTGGACTGGACCAGGGGAATATGCAACGGCAGGTAGCAATTGGTAATGGTCTTTCCCAGATGACCGCTGCAAGCGGTGATATGATCAAGGCTGGTACAGACTACCAGGCAGGCATGCATCAGGCCCAGGGCAAATTACACGAGGCAAACCAGAGAATGCATGATTCTGCTGCACAGTCTGATAGCGAGTTTATGAACCTCCATCAGGATATGGTGAAAACGGTGATCAGCAAGATGGATGAGATCATCCGCTCATGGTTTGAAACGCTCAAATCGACAACAAGAGCCTGATCACAGGTCAATCTGAGCTTGATGACATAATCAAAGGACGTGGTTTATAAGATGTAGCCAACCCTGCGGGTTGGCTTTTTCTTGCACAGAGGGAACGCATGGGTAATCCACTTGGAGGAATACAAGCCTCAGCAGCGGTGCAGCAGATGCAGGCTCCCGGTGCGGCTGGTGAGAGCGCAGCTGGCAAGGCTGGGAAACTGTCAACCGGGCAGGGGGTAGAAGCCTCCAATCAGAAACCATCGATGCTTTCCACTGCCGATGCTGCGGAAGAACTTACCAGTTTGTTGGCTAAGTTCAAGAATCCAAAAGACATTGAAGCCGATAAGGGTAAATCGTCAAGTGCACGGCAGCTTGAATTAATTGAAAAAATCAAGAATGTTGAAGAAGTTCCTGAAACACAGGATTTCAAAAGACGCTTTCCTAAAGAATCAAAAGAGGATTATCGACAAGAAGACTATCTGAAAGGGGCCAAAGAGGAGTTCAAGGACCCTTATCACCAGTATCTTGCGCTTTATGAGATCGCTGTTGATTTTAAAGCCGATCCTGACGCCCTGCCTAAAGATGAAATTTTTAAAGCCATTGAAGCGCTTGAAAATGAGCATCCTCAATATATTGAGATTGGCAGAGAGATCTCAAACGCTGCTGGTAAACTGGCCGAGGACTACCATCCCGGTAAAACCCCGGATGAAGTTCGTTCGCAGTTATACGGTCATGTCAAGGATCATAAATCCCTCGGCGCAGCATTTAAAGACCTGACTAATAACCTGGGTGGGGTGGATGCTGATCCAAACAATAATCAGGTGGCGACCGGTTTTGAGAACTCAGTCGATAGAAGGCTCAGGTTTTTGAGTGGCGAGTTGAATTCCATGACGTCTTCAACGGAAGACACCCACCTGCGCTCAGTGATTAATGATATGACGACCTTGAAAAGGCTGGTGGGTATCCATGATTGCTGTATGGAAACACAAGGGGAGATGAGAAGGCCACCGGTTAGTATTGGGCAATTTGATGGTCAGAAATATATGACCAATGTTCTGGATTTATTGGATCAACAGTTTGTTTCAGGAAGTGACTTTACCAATTTAATTAAGCAAATGGGGTTGAGTGAGCAGCCCGTTGAAGTCAGAACGGCCTTCATGAATAAGACCGCGACCTTGATTCGTGAGATTCCGGAAGAAATTTTTGCCAATGAACAAATTAAAGAAAGCCTGAGTCAAGCAATCCTGGAAGTACAGGATAATCTGGTTTTGGAAGAAGAAGGTTCGGTGAAGACGGATGAAAATTACGGCAAGGGTGGAGAAACCGAAGTCTCGGAGGATGCGTTAAAAGGTTTTCTTGGTTCAAACAGTATTATTGATGATTTGGGTCGTGAATTCAAAGGGGCTCAGGAACCAGATAATCCGTTTATGGCATCCACTGGTGTTCCCACTCTTGGAGCTGGAACGACGCAGCCTGAGCCTGCGGCACAGGGTGAAATGTCAACGACAGCAACTAATGCCACCGTTGATCCGGCAACAGCCACCTCCCCTGAGGTGACTGCCAAAGGAGGTGCCAATGGGGCAACCGAGGTGACGGCAAAGGGCAGCTTTGATGGGCTTTCCGATCAAGAGCTCATACAGAAACAGGATGAGTTACTGGATAAGGCCCGGGATTTGCATCAACGCAAGGATACCAACTTTGTTTTTGACTGCTCATTAACTGCATTGCAACATGCAGAAGAGAATGGTGTTGATATTATTGATGCGCTGAAAGATGTCGCCAGCCAACGGGGTAAAGCCTTTGCCAAAGATCTTAAAGTAGCTATTACACCCGAAGGGGAGGGCAGAGAACTGCAGCTTATCCCGCCAGATACCAAAGCGCTGGGAGAGTGGGTGAAAACTCATCCTGGTCAAAGTGTGAATGATCTGGTTCGTACGGCAATGGAAGTATTGAAAGAGGATCGTGGTCCGGATTTAGATCTTGAGCAGTTAGAAAACAATCTTGCCAGCCTTAAATCAACCATTGCTGAAATAGATTCGAAAATAAAGAAAAGGCCATCTAAATCCTTTCGAGACAGTGTGTCTCCTCACCTCAAAGAAGGTCCCTTCAGTGCTCGTTTGAAGTCGTTCTTTAAGCATCCGTTTGACCCTGTTAGTGAGCCAAAAACACGTCCGCTGGGTACTGATATCTTTGACCGGATGGAATACTCCCACACGTTCAGCATCAGGGCTGAGGAGAAGAGCCTGTCTGTTGAGTCAACCTGGGATGAGTCTGATGGTCAGGATGCCGCGGAGGGTATGCAGGTCCAGGCAACCCTGGATGCAACGGGAAATCAGGAGGTAGATGATGGAATGACGGTTGAAGCAACATTTGAGACTGACAATGCTTCAGTTCCGTCAATTCCTGCCAGGGGAACCGCAGCGTTTATTGCCGCTAAGGTTCAAGGGCAAGTGGAAGGGGAGTTATATGGTGATATTGGTGATGTCCTTAAAGATATCCAGTCAATGGCAGGGGACAAGGCTCAGTTAGAACAGTTACTTGGTTATATGGATCAAGCAAAAGAATCACAAATTGAAATACCTCTACTGGGTGGTAATGAAACCAGGATCGAGACGTACATCCAGTCACTGGTTGATCTTCAGGGGGCTCCGCGGATGAATCCGGGAGGATATGAACCACCAGCGGGTGAAGTGAAAAGTTAAGGAGGACGAATGGATTGGCGTAATAGCGTAGTCTCTGAATTTGCTGAGGCCATGGGTATCAAGGGGTTCGATTTCGGTGATACCGGCGTAGCATGCTTTGAAATTGAGGGTGCCGGATCCTTTTATATGGAACAAAAGGAAGAGGGTGTTTTGATGTATCTGGCCCGGGAGATTGACCCCTTTAACAGCCTGCCCGTTTTAGAAAGTGCACTGGCAGAGTGCCATTACAAAAAGAGCTTTCCTTATCCCTTACAGGTAGGCCTTCAAGAAAATCAACTGGTTATCTGTTTGTTTGTGGATGATTCTGATTTCAACCGCCCCAGTGTGGAGCGCGCTATGCAGTTTTTGATGAACAAGGCAGATGAGCTAAAATTGTAAGATAAAAATATTAAAAAGGTGTTTTAAAACAGATAAGAGGATTTGAAGTACCTCAACCAATCAATAATGAATAGAGGTTACTATCATGGCGGACAATATTATCAAGACGGGTAATCTGGCAGATAAAGCGCTGGAAAAAACGCAGGAAGGCTTTGCCAATCCGAATCAACCAGAAGATGGGGCGGCAGGCCGTTTCGCCCAGCTGGTTTCGCCAGATGGAGCCTCGCAGGCGGCGAACGTTAAACCTATTGACGTGGCAGCTAATCCGGATGCCCCGGCCCTGACGCTGGGAGATAAGGTGCTTCAGGGAATGCAGGGTCTCAGGAATCATGTGGAAGGCAGGGCTGACCTGGTCAAGCAGCACCTGGCACCCGGTGAGGCGATGGGGATGAAGGATATGTTCAAAACTCAAATGGCTATGACCAATCTGATGATTACTGAAGACTATATTGGGAAGATTGTCAGTAAAAGTACTCAGACATTCGATACGCTGTTACGTAACCAGTAATACCCTTTAAACTCCAATTATCCATACGATAGTCTATTAAATTCCATAACGACCAAAGTTACTGAAAACAAAGCGTTTTCAGTAACTTTGTTGCTCTCCCATATGTCACTTGTTTATCTATTGAGAACTAACAGTGACAGATTTTGTCTATTTTTTTGTGCACCAAAATGACAATATTGTTGTGTACCATAAAAATCTGTGTACCAATAATGTGTAAATAGTCAAAAAACGGTATATAGCAAAAAGTAATCAATACCAATAAGAGGAAGTAACGTGCTGAGTGATAAAGAAATTATTCGCATGCATCAGGGTGGGTTTACGGGTAAAAAGGAATTTAAAGTGGTGGATGACGGGGATGGTTCTCTGGCTATTCGCTTTGTGAAAAAAGGTGTGGATTTATATTTTAAGTACCGTGGTGATAAAGGGTTTAAGTACACTAAAGTTGATCGTCATTATTTGGGGAGGGGAGAGGGAATTACCATTGATAAAGCGTTGGAGATTTCCAGAACGGCTGGGTCCATAAAAAATAGCGGTGGTGATTTTATTGGGTATATCCAGACTGCTGTTGGAAAAAAAATAGATGATATAAAGCCGGGTAATGATGTTGAAAAGCCATCGGGATCGGCGGCCACATTCCATCAGTTGCTGAATGATTATTTGGAGCTTCATCTTAAAGGTCGGCGAAGTTATAAAAGTGCAAAAAACTCTTTAAAGAATCATCTGTTTGAAGTGAAGCGTTTTCAATTTATGCTGAAGTTGCCGGCAAATGAAATTCAGCCCTCCCACATTGTTGATATTATTTCCCGACTTATTCATGAAGTGAAGGTGGGGCAGCAGTGCAACAGGGTAAGAAGTATGCTGTCGGCGGCATTTGGTTGGGGGATTAAACATGATCATAATCCCATATTTCAAACCAAAGAACGTAAGCATCTTAAATATCAATTAGAGTACAACCCGGTACAGAACATTCCTGAACAAGGGCATTTGGAAAAAGCTGGTAAGGGCCAGCTGACGGATCGGCAGATATGGGAAGTGTGGCATTTGGCTCCGACCATCATGGGAAAGCCTGGTCTGGTTGCGCAGCTGCTTTTGGCTTTGGGTGGTGTCCGTCAGGAGCAACTGATTACTACACCCTGGGAAAAGGTAACGCTGGAGGGCAGCTACCCTCATATTTTGCTGACCAACGCTAAAGGCAGGTCCAATTATACCGCAGGAGGGCGTGACTATATGGTGCCCTTAAATGAGACAGCAGTGGCATTGTTTTCCCATCTGAAAAGGCTGTATGGTCATTGTGCTTATCCGTTTCCTGGTGGTACAACCGGGCATGAATCTCTGGAAAAGTATATGTCTTATGCTGCATTTAACCGACCTCTGAGCCGGTTTCAGAAGCATCTGAAGAATGTCGTAGGTTCACCTTCTGGCTGGTTTACGATTGGTATGATTCGCGGCAGTATCTCCACCCGGATGAATGAGGCGGGTGTTTCCAAAATGATAAAAGAGAAGATTGCCGGACATAACCAGAGTGACGTTACTACGACCCATTATGATATGTGGGAGTTTAAAAAGGAAAAGCGAGAGGCTGCGGACTTGTGGGAGTCTTATCTGAAGAAAATTATCAGCCTGCCCTATGAAGAAGTGACAGACCGGTTACCGGAAGAAATGGTGTAGCAAGGGCGTCCTTGCTTCACCAGTCACGTTTTCCCTCTACCCATTGCAATACTTCTGCTTTTCTCCAGGCCACTTTGCGTGGGCCCAGTTGTATTTTTTGCGGGAAGGAGCCTTGGGCAACATAGTTATTGATTGAGGCCCGGCAGGCTTTAGTCAGTTTTAATACTTCGTCCATGCGGATCAGTTCTTCTGCCTCTTCCATGGCATTTTTTTGAAAGCCTCGTTCCAATGCTGAATAGAGGGTGACCACTTCACCGTTGGTCAGTTCTACAAATGGAATGCCCAGTTTGTGCAGGTTTTTCACAATTTCTTTTTTGCTGGAGAGATTCATCCATTGTGACAGGGATTTAAGATTAAACAGCAGTCCATTGTCCATGCAATATCCCCGTTATAAAAAAACTTCAAAATGTCATAGCCCAATACCGGCCGGGCATTGCTGGTGGTTAGTCGTTTACTGCTGTGGTTGTGGAATGTTTTTTCTGAAGGATCGTACATCAGGCCGTATTGCCAGCCCTGATCGGTTAGCAGGTATTTTCCCCGTTTACCCTGGCCGGTCCATTTGATGATGCGATGTTTTTCCAGTATTTCCACCACGTACTGGCGGCTTTTGCCGATAAACTCGCCCAGTTCAACCAGAGAGAAGTAATTTTCCAGCCCGTAGCGGTTTCGCTTGCGTTTTTGTTTTCGATGAACGGGCTCAATATCTGCATCCGAGCCTATTTCCACAGGCGTAGTAGGATGGCGTTCCTGATCGATCAAGCTGTTCGTTGATTCATCGCCGGAAATGGTTGGGCTCAGAAGGTTCAGTACCTTTTGGTACCACTTTATCTGTTTAACCGGGGTGCCGGAGTTGTGAGCTTTTCCGGTATCGAGGATTTCACAAAGGGGCTGGCCCTGATCGGTGGGTATCCACTGGTTATCGAATTTGCTCTGGAGTCCAGCTACTTCCAACTGCTTGTTCACTTCTCTGGGGTTGGTGGGGGGTGTCATCATCTGGCCGAGCTGGGTGGGGGTAAAGGTCATTTCCTGAACGGGAGAGGGTAGGATTTTCTGGCCCATTGCTTCTAATGGTGAGAAGCCAATCATGTTTCGGGTGGCGTGATCTGCTGAGATGAGGGCCGCGTTGCCCGAGAACCCAAAAGCTTTGGCCATTTCCAGGGCTTTTTCGGATATCGATATTTGATAAAGAGGGTCGGGTTCTTTTTGTAGTTGGACTAATGGAGTGGACTTTTCGCATTCCAGATCAAACCATCGGTGGATGACTGCTGCCCGACGCTTAACATCGTATCCGGTTATTAGAATTTCAGTTTCAAGCCGGGGTAGCAAATATTCATTTTGCTTGCGATTCATAGAGTCCAGATAGGTGTGTCCATATTTGGACGCATCTTTCTCCAGTTCAGCCATCATGTTTTCAATGTCACGTCGGACATGCTGATGCTGCTTTTCAGTAAGTTCAGCAATCTCACGGCTGGACATAACTTGTGTTTTGCTTTTCTCAACCAGTTCATTAGGGCGTTGTCCATATTTTCCGCTGGTGGTGTTTGTCGTGCTGTCCATTGCGTTTCCCCGTCTTATTTTTTTCGCATTCAGGTCAGTGGGTACTGCCAGTCATTTGCACGACAGGATTCTGGTTGTCCCTGATGCGTTGCAGGATCAGGCCGGTGATCAACATGGATTGAGGCAGCGCCTGCGCACTATTGATGCCAACGGTGATGGCCACGATTAGAGCGGTCATTTCGATCATGACAGTTTCCGCATCCAGTGGTTGGCCATCCATTTCATCGCTGAGGCGGTCGGCAATTATCAGTTTTTCTGCCAGTTCGGCTTCTTCTTTTGCTGTGCTGTAGCCTTGGGCTTTCTTGTGTTTGATTTCCATGGCAAGGGCCAGGTCGTCTGCATTCAGCTGGTTCATGTTTTTTCCTCAGAATGGAATTGATTCGTCGTATTGGTCGTACTGTACCTGCGCAGGCTGGGGCTGTTGCTGGTGGCCTCCGTTACGGGCGTTGGCGTATTGGTTGTTTTGCTGTGGTGGTCGCTGTTGTCGTGGATACTGCTGATGTGCGCTGGTGTTCTGGTTTTGCGGGAGGGTATCCAGAAACTGGAGTGAGCCATTGAATTGATCCACGATAATGTCGGTGGCGCGGCGCTTCTGAGAGCTCTGCTTGTCCTGCCATTCCCGATAAACCAGCTCGCCTTCCACGTAGATTTTGCTGCCCTTGGTCAGAAACTTCTGGGCAAATTCCGCCATCTTTCCGTAGACCTTGACGCTGTGCCATTGGGTTTTCTGCTGGCGTTGTCCCTGTTTGTCTTTATAGGTGTTGCTGGTGGCCACCGAGAGCGTGGTGAGCTGTGAACCATCGGGAAAAAACCGGCTTTCCGGATCTTTCCCTAGATGACCAATAAGCATTACTTTATTCAGGTCTCTCGCCATGATCAGGCTTCCTTAAGTTGTGGTTGGGTCATCAAGGTTTTGATGCCGGTACGGCGGATGACCAGTTCTATGTGGTATTCGTTGCCATTCTGATCAAAGCGGTAGCAATCCAGCGAGCTTTGGCCGACCCACTTTTCTATGGTGTGAATGTCGTTAGTGAGAATTTCTTCTGTCACCTCGCCTTCGGTGTAGAGCAGGTCAGGCTGGTCTTCCTGTTTCTCTGCAGTTGGTATTTTTTTGTCATGCTGTTCTTTTCGCATGGGTTCCTGTGCAGCTGTGAAGGGTAAGTCTTTGGCTTCTTTACGATTCGCTTCTACCTGAGCCTTTTGCTGTTCTTCCCTGCGTATTTGCTGGCGCTGGGCTTCAAGCTTGCTTTCTTCTTCCTGGCGAATCCGTTCACGCTCTGCTTCAAGGCGATTGGCTTCGGCTTCTTTGTGTTCACCGATGCGGACTTTGATCAGGGCCGTGAGGTCGTCATGGTCTTTGCTGATGAGATGTTGCAAGTCGTTGAACAGGAAGTGGTGGTCTGCGGCCAGTTCGTGGTAAGTCCTCAGGTTCTTTGACAGGTGGCGTTCCAACTCTACAGCCTGAATTTTTGCTTTGGCCAGGGCGTCGTTGATGGCTTCCTGCATTTTGGTGAATGAGGATTTGCCCTTGATTGTTGCTGCAAAGTCGTCATTGATACCGGTAAGGGGCAGGGAGACTGGCGATAATTTCCGGTTTAAATCAGCAATCAATTCTATCAATTCAAGGTGAGCAGCCTGTAGCATTTCCGTCTTGCGCTCTTTCTTGCGAGCCGTTACCAGTTTGTTGAGCCACAGTCGTTTTTTCCGCATGGTGTCTTTCAGGTGGTCCACGGTGCGGAATAGTTGCTCGATTTCAACGGTTTGGGACAGGGCGTTTTTCTTGCCGGTTTCCAAGGTTTTTTCGGCCTCTGTGAAATACTTCACCGCTTCTTCAGCATTGGCAAAGTCCTGATCGGTGTTCAGGTCGGTGTTGACCGCTTCTATAACTTGTAGGGCGTGGGCTTCAAAGGCTTGTAGGTTGGAGTGAATGATTTCTCCGGTAAGGTTTATGTTCAGGGTCGGGCATTTCATAATGACTTCCCCTTTTGCTTCAATGACTTCGGGCTGGATGGGTTTGTCACCATAGGCTTGCAGGTCTTTATCAAATTGTTCCCAGCCTGCAATAAGTTCACGGCGGCGTACCGGATCGGATTCGTACCAGCACCAGTGCAGGGTATCCAGGGTGCCATCGGAGCAGGCGAACATGACCCGTTTGGCACCGCTGACCAGCAGTTGCTGTTCAAGCTGCCAGTAGTGAGAAGAAGCGATGTTTTCATCGTCGATCATTGCAGCGACTTTCTGGTTGAACAGTTTATGTTCAAACAGGGCGTCTCCCATCATGGTGACGCCATCGAAGCTGGCCAACAGGGGCAGACCGTTGACTTCTTTGGTGCCGGTGGCGTTGTAGAGTTCTTCACCGATGATGTCTTCTGCCAGTGGTCGCGCCTTTTCTTCTGCATCATGGCCAAGGTTGAAGCGGTACTGCATAGCCGGTGTCACGTCTTCAGTGATACCGGTGGCTTTTTCAGCAAGCAGGGCATCCCGGCTTTTATAAGGGGAGGTGCCCATCATAGCTGGTGCTTCACTGGCGGTGAAATAGTCACGTCGCAGGCGCAGCCATTCATCGCTGCCTTGTTCTACTTTATGGAGTTTCATGGATTTATTTCCTTTTTATAGCGTGGATTTTATTGATTTGTGATTGGCTCAGGGTGAACCGGGATTTCAGCATGATGAGAATGTCTTCAGGGGTTTTCTGACCGTTTTCAATGGCGCTCTTCCAGCTTCCGAAGTTGTTGTTAAAGCGTTCTTGCGGGTAGGCATTGTTGGGCTGACTGGTGGCCGTCGTAGTTTGCGGTTGTGCTGTTTGGTCGTAGTGACCATCGTTGTCTTCATCCACGGTAGCCAGACCAAGCACCCCCGTCAGGGTGTATTTTTTCAGATAAGAAAAACTGGAGGCCAGTTGCTGCATGGGGTTTTTGTTGCCAGTCATATCTGGCAGACCCGCCATGGAGCATGACTCAGAATGACCGCTGGAATGAGTCAGGATGCAGGTGACAGAGATCACCTTTTCATTCATTACCTGTTCAAACCGATAGGAGAGGCCGTGCTTGTGCAGCACTGGATTAATGGCTTTCACTATGTCATCCATGGCGGCATAGCTGTATTGCATCGTGCCGCCCTTGTTGGTGTTGAAAGAGGTTTGCTTGGATTTTTTTACGTTGGGCATCTCAGCCTGAAACCGGGCAAACGCCTGGCTGAATTGCTTTTGTGCATCGTTGCGTTCCCACCGTTCCTGTAGGTCCATTAACCGTTCCAGCTTTTCTATGTCGGCATTCTGGCTGATGGCCAGTTCGATGAGACGGGTTGGTTCGTTGGTGGGTGCCGTTGGTAGACCCTCGGTTGTCTGGACAGCGAGTGGTGCTTTTTTTTTAGCTGGCATGGCGCAGCCTCTCATCACGTTTGATTTGTTGTTGTCTGGCGTCGATCCGATCAAACAGGTCAGCAGACAGCTTGTCCCAATCATCAAAGTGGTAAGGGGTTTCGTATTTCTCACGCCACTGGGTAATCACGGTCTCAATAATGTCACCCAGCTGTTCCTGCGGTGTTTCCAGATCAATCGTTTGTAGCAGCTGGCGCTTCAGCCTGGAAAAATGGGAAAAGTTGTAGCGTGGTGAATTGTCTTCAAGCCAGTCACTGATGGAGTGACGGACACAGCTTTCCAGCCGGTTTACTTCAGCCATTGCAATAACCTCTTTTGATGGCGTAGTTGATGATTTCCCAGCCGGACAGCCGGGAGTTTTCGTCGTTGCAGTCCGCCACAAGCTGTTTGACAGCCAGCCAGCGGAAGCCCTGCATCGGGTGAAATTCTTCAAGGGTTAGAAATTGAAGGAATGAATAAGCGGTGAATGTCCCTTCACGGGATACGTTGAATTGGCCTTGGGATTCCAGAGACTTTATGAATCCGTTTTCAATGGTTTCCAGATAGGATTCAACGCCTTCTTCAAAAGCTTCTTTGGCATCCATGGCAGCAAGAAGCCTGTCTTCGTGGTGCTTTACTGCTTGCATATTTTGATCCGTTGCTTTGTTTATTTATTAATTAAGTAATATGTATAAACGGGAAATAAGCTTCCCGCAATCGGGAAGTGATGAATTTTTACATTAATCATCGGTTATATGATAGATTTTATTAATTATTATGTGGGGCTTGGGTTGTAGGGAGATGCAACGAAACAAAGGAGCAAAAAAGAAGCATGGATGGCGTTGATGAATGGCTGGAAGTCCTTCCCGTTAATGTGCAAATGGAAGTCGAATCAGCACGGAAAAGGGATGCTGCAAGTGTATTTATTGGTATGGCTCCGGTCAGTAAGGGGCGGCCACGCTTTACCAGGCAGGGGCGTTGTCACACACCAAAGGCAACACAAAATGCAGAGAATCAGGTACAACGGGCGGGACAGCTCTGTCACCGGGGCGAACCATTGACCGGTGCACTGGCCGTTCTGCTACTGGCGGTGTTTCCGATCCCTGCGAGCTGGTCAAAGAAAAAAAAGCAGGAGGCAGAGGCGGGGATGGTACGGCCTGCGGTGAAACCGGATTTTGATAATGTGGTGAAACTCTATTGTGATGCTCTGAACGGAATTGTCTGGGAAGACGACAAGCAGATTGTTGATGGCCGCTGCATTAAGGTGTACGGGCAGCGGCCGGGGGTGTTGGTGTTGAGCTGGGGTTTATAGGGGGGAGCTGTAGCCCACGGCGGTACCTTTGAATACCTCCAGAATATCGCCTTCATAATTGAAGGTCAGGGATGTGTAGAGGGGGTTGCCCACCATAAAAATATGCTCGTTTTCGCTGATGCGTTTCCATATCCGCAGCATTAACCGGCCATTGTGCTGGATGAGCAGCACCTTTCCCGGTTTCGGTTCGGTATCCACATCAATCTGCACTGTACTGCCTTCCGGTATATTGAGTTTTTCCCCGTTGTTGGGGTCAATCATGCTGTCGTTATCGAGCTTTATCAGATAGCTGTTCTCGTTGCCGGATTCAATGATCCGTACTCCGGAGTCGGCCTGCTGTGCCTTGTCAGCTTTTTCATTGATAAAGGCTTTCAGGTCATCTAGTGAGAGTTTCGGGATGTGATTGACTTTCAGGGTTTGCTCGCCGGTATCCAGCCAGTGGGTCGTGGTATCCAACGCCTCGGCCAGTGCCATCTTTTGTTCCAGCTTGGGTTCGCGCTGGCCGTTCATCCACGCATTGACCGTGGTTTTGCTCCAGCCGACTCGCCTGGCAAGTTCCACGTCGGACAGCTTCAGCTCTTTGGCTTTTTCCCTTGCTCGCTCAGACCAGTGAATCGTCACGTTGTTATTCCGTTTTCCAAGTATTGGTTAGTCATATCACCTTAAAACAAATCAGCCTTTTACCACATAGAAGCAAAAATGAATCACGGTTCTGGCGTTCCGAATTTAGGAAAAGTGTTGAAATTAAATTCCCGTTATTGGGATACTGGCGGTGTAATAACCCAAAAAAAGGAAGTCTGTATGGATGGCTTTATCCCCTCAATATCCCTGGTGCCAGCCAGTATCCACTGGATTTGCAGGAAAATCAGCGACGCTACACAGGCCGATATGGACTTTTTGTTGAGTATGTCCGCTTCCGAATACGGGAAGATCGAAGCCGGTTTGCTGACCTGGAAAGATGATCAGGCTTCAGTCTTTGACCTGCTGGACATTACCTGGGATCAGTTAGACCAACCGCTCACAGAGTATAACCACAACCACCGGGATCGGGCGATGGGGGAAGTATTGTGATTTCCCGGGTTATTTATAAAAAGAAAAGGACGTATGCACCAATGATAACAAAGACGACCGCACAGGCAGCCAAGGTCTTACCACAGTCACTGAAACGATTGAGATGGGAAATACAAGACAGGGATAAGCCGGTGGTGATCACAGAAGACTGCTACGGAGAACTGCGGCAGCTCTTTCCCGATGTGGATCTTGACTGTGAAATACTGAACGCACACCAGTATTACGTCACCACATTTACGGATACGTTCAGGGATGGCAGGCACCTGAGAGGTTTTTTAATAAGCTGGGGGCGTCGGCACCAGAAGGAATTCGATCGGGCAGCCAACTGGTTTGCGGAGGTGGACGAATGAAAGCCTTTGGCAAGATCGAGAGCCGGTTTTGGGATAGTTTGCGCCATGAGCAGGTTAGCGATCAGGGTAAGTTGTTGGCGGCTTATCTGTTGACCTGCAAGCACGGCAATATGCTGGGTATTTTTAGTCTGCCCCCGGCGTACATCATGGGTGACCTTGGCTGGGATGCATCAATGGTGTCACGAACACTTCACGAACTGGTCACGAACGAGTTCCTAACCACCGCCGAAGAGCATGATTACCTCTGCATCAACAAATTTATAGACCATAACAAAACCGATAACGTGGCACAGATGGATGCACGGTTGCGTCTGTTTCTGGATCTGCCTCGTACCCTGCCACGCACTTTGCTCCCGGTCATGGGCATCGTTGAGCAGGAATTACTGAGAGCCAGTAATTACAAAGCTTCCAAGGACACCAAGGGGCTTGTCGAACAGGTTCGTGAATGGTTCGGAAATGGTTCGTCAAAAGTTCGCCCAGAGAATAAGAGAAATAGAGAAATAGAGAACGCTTTAAAAACTATGGGTACATCCGACGATGTACCCGGTCAGTCAGACATTGCCCCCGCAGTTGCCACCGCAGCACCAGAATTCCCCGACCATTTTGAGCAATGGTGGGCACAGTACCCAAACCGGGAAGGTCGCAAGGGACACAAGCGACAGTCTTACGGGAAGTACAAGACCCGGATCAAGGAGGGCGTCAGTCAGGAAGCTATGCTCGACAATGTGATGCGCTATGCCCGTTACTGCGATCAGACCGGCAAGACTGACACCGAGTACGTGATGCAGACCCTGACTTACCTGAACGACCCCGATAACGTAATCAGCCAGTGGATGGTGAACCATGAAAACCGGCAAGGAACTGCTGAAAAACCCAGCCTCATTGATCAAGTCTACGAAGCGAACAAGCACCTCTACGAACCAGAACACGACAATGGCTATCACCCCGAGAATGATAGCGGACCTGTTTGGAACCATGACGGGCATATTCGGGGCAAAGTGGACACGGGAGCACGGACTGGTGGATCGGACGGGGCAGTGGCTGGAGACCCTGAAGGACTTGCACCCCAACCAGTTGGCGATGGGTACTAACCGGGTTCGGTTAGGGGGTAAGGACTGGCCTCCCACTGCTCCGGAGTTTCGCAAGCTGTGTCAGCCATTGCCAGAGGAAATGGGTTTGCCCACGTTAGGCAAAGCCTGGCTGGAAGCCAATGAGTTTGCTGGTCAGCCCAACCACCACGAATGGAGTCACCGGGCGGTGTATCTGGCCGGGCATGCCGCTGGTTGGTATGAACTGAGGAATGCCGGTACCGCTGATGAGTGTCGGGAAGTGAAGCGCCGGTTCGGAGCAGCGTACCAGAAGCAGGTTAACCGTGTATGTCAGGGCTTGCCTCTGGAAGACCAGTTATCCATTGAGTATCAGTTTGATCCGTCCACCCATTCGGATCAATTGCAGCGGGACACCATGGAGAAACAGGGCATTGATCCCCTGGATGGTGAGGGAGCTAGGGCAAAGCTGCAGAAAATGTTTTGATGAATGAGCTAAGGGATGGCGCGATGCTGGCGGTAGTCTGGGTCTCGTTGGTGATAATGGGCTGCTGGATTTTTGTGGAAACGATCTGATGGGGGCTGAACTGGAACTGGTTCGCAGCTATCAGCCACAGCCGATTTTGTTGCCTGTGTCTGCTAGCGATGAGCAGTTCATTCTCAAACTGAAGCCGGGGCAGATGATCAGTGCTGAGTTTCGCAAGACCCGCAATGGCCTGTTCCATCGCAAGTTTATGAAGCTCTGCACTCTGGCTTATCAGGTGTTTGAAGAGTTACCACAGGCACCGGTGAGGATTGCCGGTTCAAATCAGTGGGTCACACCAGCGCCTGATTTCGATGAGTTCCGTTATTGGGCCATGGTCAAGGCTGGATTTTATGACGTGTTTGGTTATCCGGATGGCAAGGTGCGGGTAAGAGCCAGAAGTGTCGCTTTCCGGAATATGGATCAGGTGGAGTTTGAGAAAGTGTACTCAGCGGTGCTGGATGTATTTCTCCGCTATGTGCTGAGTCCAAAGCGTGGCTGGAGTCGTGAGCAAGTGGATCAGCTGGTTGAACAGTTTATCCACTATGACGAATAGGTGACGGATGACCAAGGCAGAAAAGGGCTATATGGCAGCTGTTGCGCAACTGGGTTGTATTGCTTGTCGGTTAAATGGGTTTTCTGGTGTGTTGGCAGAGGTTCACCATCAACGCAGTGGTACTGGATCTGGAAGACGGGCCAGTCATTTTGACACGATGCCGTTATGTCCTGGTCATCACCGGTTTTATCCTGATGCTATACACGTCAATGCAACTCTGTTTGTAAAACGCTATGGCACAGAAGCTGAACTGGTCAGGCGTACCCGTGATGAGGTGCAGCGTTATCGCCAAACCTTTGTGGGTTATATCGGAGTCTGAAGATGTTGTTTGCTATGGATTGAAGTTCGCACAAGAACAAGCCTTGAATCAGGAGAATACCATGTACTTTGCCCTCGAACCTGCGTTGATGCGCATTTTCGGAACACCTGAGCTGATGATAAAAACCGCCAGCTGGCAGCAGGATATCAACGCTGGTTATCGCAAGACAGCCGTTGCGCCAGAGCATCGCAGCACCAGGGATGAGCGACTAGGTGATGATGGTATTCGTAAGGGTGAGTTGCGGGAAAGAATGCAGCCGGAACTTTTTGCCATTTTGACGATCCGGTATGACGATAATCAGGCAAATCGTATTCACGCATGGCAGCTGATACAGCATCACCTACGAACAGATCAACGGTTGCCGAAACCCCTTCGCTGTAATCCGGTGCTGCTGAGACTCTGGCTAATGTACGAACTCCAACACAACTATCTGAGGAAAAAAAGGGGGGGCGTAGGGGTTGAGATCAAGGGACGGAGTGAGCGGACGATGTTCCGTTGGAAAAAAGCCTGTCTTACGGTTTGTGATGAGTGGGTAAATCAGGCGGAAGATAAGGCTCAGCACCTGTTGGAACAGATGGGCGTCATTCATTTTGAGTATTAACTTGCAGCCTTTCCACTTCTGATCTTGGTTATATACATTGAGTTGGGTTATGGAGAGCAGCGTATTTTTTAACAATAAAACGCAGGCTGTCAGAATTCCAAAAGAGCTTGTCTTTCCTGGTACGGTTTAGTAAGTCATGGTGCGTAAAGGCTCAGTTCCAGATAAGTGTTGGTGCTTTTCCACAAAACCTCTGACAGTATGCTGTGGTGAGGAA
This sequence comes from Endozoicomonas sp. ALC013, assembly GCF_049310205.1. NCBI lineage: Bacteria > Pseudomonadati > Pseudomonadota > Gammaproteobacteria > Oceanospirillales > Endozoicomonadaceae > Endozoicomonas > Endozoicomonas sp. ALC013. The sequence goes on from NZ_JBLYNS010000098.1 coordinate 18,035, forward strand.
AGCGGCAATTCCGGAAAACTACCGATTTCTCTGGCTTTGGGGAGTGGACCAACACTTAACCTGAACTGAGCCGTGCGTAAAGAAGGAAAAGCCATTATCCTGACGCCTGTCGAAGACTACTGGGAAGAGTTCCTAAAGGTGGAACCCATTGATGGTTTGCCAGCGAGAGCAACCAGCATGCCAGGATCGGGAGGACTTTTAAGTAGCTAACCATATGAAATCATATATTTCTGACTCCTTGTTCAGACACTATACTTCGTTACAACTCCGGTCACATAACTACGGCTATGCTCCCTCCGTTGTGCCTCGCATAGCACCTGCCCAAGTAGCCAGAAATATGTGATTCCATATGGCCAGCTACTTAATGGCTGAATACATAGTTGATACTGACATTTGTAATGCGGTTTTAAAACATAATCGCCCGGTCATTGATAAGTTTATTGAGCATCAGGGAAAGGTCAATGTTTCATCCATTTCCTGTTACGAATTGCAGTTTGGCACTGAAAAAGGCGACTCTGAACACAGACAGTCCAAGGAAAGTAAGCTGTCGTTCTTTTTAGAGGGGGTGAACCTGATCGACTTTGATTGGGCAGCCGCCCGGGAGTCAGCAAAAGTCAGAGAGGAACTAAGAAGTGGGCAGCAGATCGGTGCTTATGATACTTTGCTGACAGGCCATGCCAGAAGCAGGGGGATGGTCACTTATAATCAGCGGAAATTTTCCAGAGTTTCTGGATTACAACTTGCCGATTGGCTGGGCTGAAAAAAGAGTGATGTGAACGCCCAATTTCAGCAGAACGAGCGAAGCGAGTGTCCGTTAGAATTTTTTTTAGATTGCAGTTCATGGAACTTTTCATAGTTTAATTAGTCCAATATCTCAAATGGATTCTATGTAAGCTGAACCAACGAAATTTTATGACTGCAGGATACGTTTATATTCTTAAAAATGAAGCATTCCCTGATCGCTTAAAAATCGGGTACACAAAAAAGACACCTGAAGAGCGCATAAAAGATAGTGACTTAAATAATACAGGAGTTCCACTTCCATTTAAGGTTGCCTATTGGGTTTATTTTCAGAATGCAAGAAAAGCTGAAAGTCTTATCCATCGTAGCTTGGCAGCTTATCGTCAAAATAAAAAAAGAGAGTTTTTTAGCTGTGACATAGATATGGCTATTGATGCTTTCATGTCAATAAATATGCCGTATAGCAATATCTTTACTGATAAGTTTTTACAGAGTGAAATTAATAAAATAAAAACATTAGACGAAACTGATCACAACCAAGAAGAGAAAAATAATAAAGTTACCACGCCTAAAAAATCGAGAAATAATTTAGTAACTGATCAAAATTCGGTGGGAAATTTCGCAAAGATACCGATGCAGCCCAGTAAAATCAATGAAGATTTTTCAGAAAATGTATTTTTACCTACAAAAGATAAGCAGTTACATGATTATAATGCAGAAGAAACAATTTATAAACTCGAAGATAAATTCAGAGCCACTTCTTACATTGTAATGGCTTTAGTAGGATGTTCCCTTTACTTATTACTTTCAAGCAAAACATCTATTTCTGACGGTGATGCTAAAGGCATTGCTTTTATTTTTTCATACCTTCCAATTTCTTATATACGGTGTTTTATACAGATTAGAAGTATTTATTCATTATTTCGAAAAAGAGTAATCACGTTCACTCGAATGCTGAAAACAGAACCTTGCGTATTTTCTCTATGTTATTCACCATTTATTACGATAGCTTTGTATCATCTTGCCAAAGCAATCTAACAAAACTTTATCTGTAGCTTGACTCATAATGTCAGTATAAGTACGGTAAAAGCTCATGTTGGGAAAGTTCCCGATAACGCACTTCCCACTGCTTGATTCATTCAAAGAAACCCGGCCCTCATTGCCGGGTTTTCTTTTTTTTATCCCTCCAAACTGAACCACTA
>NZ_JBLYNS010000099.1:0-19944 GCF_049310205.1 Endozoicomonas sp. ALC013
CTATGGCCGGGTTTCCCGCTGGGGTATGGTAGCCTACGCATCAAGCCTTGATCAGGCTGGCCCGATGACCTGCTCCGCTGAAGATGCCGCCATTATGCTGAACACCATGGCGGGCTTTGATAACCGGGACTCCACCTGTCTTGACCATGAAGTACCGGACTACACGGCAACACTGAATGACTCCCTGGAAGGCCTGACCATTGGGCTGCCAAAAGAGTACTTCGCGGCCGGACTGGACAGTGAAGTGGAACAACAGATCCGCAATGCCATTGCCGAATATGAAAAGCTCGGTGCAAACGTCAAGGAGGTCAGCCTGCCTAATGCCAGGCTGTGCATTCCTGCCTACTACGTGATTGCCCCGGCAGAAGCTTCTTCCAACCTGTCCCGCTTTGACGGCGTGCGTTTCGGGCATCGCTGCGAAGACCCGAAAGACTTGATGGATCTCTACATTCGCAGCCGCAGCGAAGGGTTTGGTGAAGAAGTCAAACGTCGTATTATTGTGGGTACCTATGCCCTCTCGGCTGGCTACTACGACGCCTATTACCGCAAGGCCCAGCAGATCCGTCGCCTGATCCGTGATGACTTCCTCAACGCCTTTAAAGAGTGTGATGTCATCATGGGCCCTAACGCCCCGACATCCGCCTTTGACATTGGCTCCATGAGCAATGATCCGGTCGCCATGTACCTCTCGGATATCTATACACTGTCGGTTAACCTGGCGGGCCTGCCCGGATTATCCGTTCCTGCGGGCATGGCAAACCAGCGCCCGGTCGGCCTGCAGATCATTGGCCAACACTTTGATGAAGCCCGTCTGTTGAATATTGGCCACCGCTTCCAACAGGCGACCGACTGGCACCAGAAATCTCCGGCATTGGTTTAGGAAACAGTAATATGCAATGGGAAACCGTTATCGGACTGGAGATTCACGTCCAGCTCGCCACCAGAACCAAAATATTCTCGGGTGCATCCACCGCTTTTGGTGCCGCACCCAACACCCAGGCCTGCGCGGTAGACCTTGGTCTGCCCGGCATCCTGCCCGTGGTTAACGAAGAAGCCATCAATATGGCCATTAAGTTTGGCCTGGGCATCGATGCCGAAATCAACAAGGTGAATGTTTTCGAGCGTAAAAACTACTTCTACCCGGATCTGCCAAAAGGCTACCAGACCACCCAGCTGGAAAAGCCAATAGTGGGCGCTGGTCATGTGGATATCACATTGGCAGATGGCTCCACTAAAAGCATTCGCATCCACCACGCTCACCTGGAGGAAGATGCGGGCAAAAGTCTTCATGAAGACTTTCATGGGATGTCCGGCATAGATCTTAACCGTGCTGGCACTCCCCTGATTGAGATTGTCACAGAACCTGATCTTAGCAATGCAGAGGAAGCCGTGGCCTTTGCCAAAAAGCTGCACTCCATTGTCACTACACTGGGCATCTGCGATGGCGATATGTCCCAGGGTTCCATGCGGTTTGATGTTAACGTCTCCGTTCGCCCTAAAGGACAACAAGAGTTCGGTACCCGCACAGAAACCAAAAACCTGAACTCCTTCAAGTTTATGGAGGCGGCCATCCTCAAAGAGGTAGAACGCCAGATCGACCTGATTGAAGATGGCGGAACCGTTATCCAGGAGACCCGTCTCTATAACGGTGATACCGGCGAAGCCCGCTCCATGCGCAGCAAAGAAGAAGCGAACGATTACCGTTACTTCCCCTGCCCTGACCTGCTGCCGGTTATTATTGACGACAGTCGTCTTGAAAAACTGAAGGCTGAAATGCCTGAAATGCCAGCTGCCAAAAAAGCACGTTTTATCACTGATTTTGGCCTGAGCGATTATGATGCCGAAATACTTTCCGCTGACCAGGGGACGGCGAACTACTTTGAAGCCACCGTCCGTGCCAGTGGTGATGCCAAACTGTCTGCCAACTGGATTATGGGAGAACTGTCCAGATCCCTGAATCAGAACAGCATTGCCATCAGCGCAAGCCCGGTGACTGCCGATATGCTCGGCGGCCTGATCAAGCGCATCAAAGACAACACCATCTCCGGCAAAATCGCCAAAGAGGTCTTTGAAGTACTCTGGCAGGGTGAGTGCAGCACGGCCGATGCAGTCATCGAGAAAAAAGGCCTCAAGCAGGTGACCGATACCGGTGCCATTGAAGCCATGATTGATGACGTTCTGGCCAACAATGCCCAGCAGGTTGAGAATTATCGTGCGGCTGAGGAAGACAAGCGCGGAAAAATGATCGGTTTCTTTGTGGGTCAGTGCATGAAAGCGTCCAAAGGCAAGGCCAACCCCGGCCTGGTTAACCAGATTCTGAAACAGAAACTGGACGGCTAACCGTAGCTCTCAGGGTAGACATTAGCACCAGGGGAAGTCGCTAATGTCTACTTAACAAGGCAACATCCATCAAAACAGCCCCTCTCACCTCCGTCTGTAATTGATCACCTGTTAACCAGAATACGACAGATGACAATGAAGGGCTGGATTTCCAAACCCTTCAGCTGGCCTAACGTTTTTAACTGATTCTAGATCAGCTATTAACCAGGAAGTGGGCCCAGATACTGGCCGCATACCCCAGGGCAATGGCCCAACTCCAGCGGAGATGGGTCATAAAGGTGTAGCCACCTTTCGATGTCCCCATCAAGGCAACGCCAGCAGCGGAGCCGATGGATAGCAGACTGCCACCCACACCTGCGGTCAGCGTTATCAATAACCACTGGAAGGCGTCCATTTCAGGATCCATTCCGAGGATGGCAAACATCACCGGAATGTTATCGACAATGGCAGAGATTATACCGGCGATGATATTAGTCCACGTTGCCCCGAGATCGGCATACATGGTTTCCGAGGCAAGGTCGAGATAACCGAGATAGCGCAGGCCACCCACCGAGAAGATGACACCAAAGAAGAATAGCAGCGTATCCCATTCGGCATGGGCCACTTCCTGAAAGATATCGATTTTATCCTCTTTGGCCCGGGGACGTGCCGTCAACCGGCGGTTACTGGTCAGCCCCTGAATTTGCATGATATAGGTATAGAGCATCAACAGGGCAAGACCAGTCATCATCCCCATAAATGGTGGCAGACCCAGCACTTTCTCAAAACTTACCGCCAGGAAGATGGTCACCAGGAAAAGCAGGCAGATGGTAATACCACCACGCCGAATGGTGCTATCCACTTGCACACCGGCCGGACGCCCTTGCTCAACGAAAAAGCTCATAATGATGGCCGGTACCAGATAATTGACCACCGACGGTATAAAGAGGCTGAAAAAGGTAAAGAACTCAATCTTACCTGCCTGCCACACCATCAGCGTGGTAATATCCCCAAAGGGGCTGAAAGCACCACCGGCATTGGCAGCAACCACCACATTGATCATGGCCAGGGTAATAAACGCCGGTTTGCCTTCACCTACGGCCATAATCACCGCGCCCATCAACAGCGCAGTGGTAAGATTGTCAGCCACCGGAGAAATAAAGAACGCCATAGCGCCGGTTATCCAGAAAAGACTTCGGTAATTAAAGCCCTTGCTGATCAGCCAGCTGCGTAACGTGGCAAACACCTGCCGGTCTTCCATGGCATTAATGTAGGTCATGGCCACCAGCAGAAAGAGGAACATCGCCGCATACTCTTCCAGATCATGCATAACGGCCTGTTTGAGCTCTTCGTGGGAAACGCCCTTCTGTGTAGCAATAAAAGCAATCAGTGCCCAGATGATTCCCGCCGCCATAATCACCGGTTTGGACTTACGCAGATGAAGCTGCTCTTCGGCCATCACCAGGCAGTAGGCAATTACAAAAATGGCAATGCAGGCCCAGGCTAACGGGCTGGATGTTACCCCCAGCACACTATCGCCAGCCAGAGCGGTGGTCGGCAGGCAGGCTAGCGCTCCCATTGACAGGCGTCTTTTCATTATTATCATCATAACTTCGTCCCACAGGCTCAATCTGAAGCCAGTGCTAAATTGGTAAATTTAAAGATCGCGAAGGATACCTATACCGAAAGCAGAGTGCAAAAAAGCATCAAATAAAAGCAGCATTACGCAGTGGCAGGATAAACAGGCAAGACGATACGAAAGCAAATAGCGATATGAAAAAAAAGTTATTAATACTTTTTTAGCTTAAAAACCGCTTTATATTGAACAATCTTTCAACAAGTTTGCGTATAGACTTTATAGACAGATGTTCAATATTTCCGAGAATGATTTTTGCGAGAGTGTCTGATGTCAATCGCTCTAAAACTCCAGGCTTTTTTAAATCATAATCAGGTAGATTATGAAGTGGTCAGTCACCCTTATTCAGACCGTGCACTCAACACCGCCCATGTCGCCTGCGTTCCCGTTAAACATATGGCTAAAGCCATCGTTCTTCAGGATGAGGAAGGTCATGTAATGGCTATCGTTCCCTCCATGAACAAATTAATGCTGCGCTGGATAAACACAAAACTGAATCGTCATCTTCATCTGGTCAGCGAACACAGCCTTGAGGAGCTGTTCCCAGACTGCGAAATGGGAGCAGTACCGGCAATGGGCATCGCCTATGGCATGAAAACCTGTTGGGATGATGAGCTCAACGCCGTCCAGGATCTTTACTTCCAGGGAGGTAATCACCGGGAACTGGTGCATATTCAAAGAGAACAGTTTAAAAAGTTGCTACAGGGCCAGCCACACGCCGCCATCAGCTGTGATCCGGATGAAGCGGAGGCTTATGCAACGGACAACTAAGGAATTGAGCCTGAATAATTTCCTTTTTTGCCACAGAGGAAAAGCTTTTTGCTTTTCTCCGTGTCTCTGTGACTCCGTGGCAATCTCTTTTAGCGGATCATCTTCTTTACAAACAAGACAACAAAAAGCGCCAGGGAAAAGCTGCCGGTGAATGCTTCACAGGCAGCAACAATCCGGGACAGCCCCAGCGGGGTCAAGTCACCGTAGCCAAGGGTGGTAAACGTCACCACGCTGAAATAAAGACAATCAAGCCAATACCGGAGGTTCTGGAACAGATCCTGGTTCTGGCTGAACCGGATAACCGTATCACCACCCTGAACCCCGGTGAACAGATAGAGGAAAGAGCAGAACACAATCAAAGCCACGGAAAAAAGCACCACTCGCAGCGGTGATTCACCATAGCCACTGATCCTGTCAACCAGGTAGGACAGCACCCGTTGCCGAGAGCATTTTGGCATCTGCAACCGATGGAAGACCCTTTCCCGATAATAAAAATGACCGGCCTCCCTCATCATGCCGAGGTTTTCACAGTGTCGGCGAATGTTTCTGGCAGACTCTTCCGCTTCTTCAAATAACGCCATGGCATTTTCAGGATGGGCGGCAGCCTCCTGCTCCTGATAAAGCTTATCCCCCCACGTCACATGATCCAGCAGACTGTTGTTCAGATTCACACCCAGCAGATTACAGCCTTCAAGACTTGCCCTATGCAGATTGGCATTGGAAAGATTTGCTTTTAACAGTCGGGAACCCGAGAAATCCACACGATAAAAATGCCCATTACAGAGACTGGCCCTGCTCAAATCGCAGTTAACCAGTTGATATGGCTTACCACCACCGTGATTCACCAGGTTAACGTTGTCCAGATTAGCCCTGCGGAGAATAAAGCCTTCCATGGGCAGCCCGGTTGCTGCCCTCTTTTCCAGCCTCGCTTTTACCTCATCTCCGGTTTTATCCACATCAGGATCATGCCAGAAGCAAAGCTGGCTGCCTGACTCCGCCACATCTTTGCAACGACCATATTGTCCGAAAAAAGAGCACTGATGCTCGGTCTTCTGCACCTGATTCAAACCCCGGGCCCTGTATTCTGACGACAGTTTCTGCTGAAAACCATCATCTTCCCTGCTGTGCTGACTATATCGGCCCGCTGATTATGGTATTTACATCGCCGGTGACTTTACAGACAGCAAACTTTTCAACACACTGAGCACTTCTCTGATCAATGTGGGACCCTCCATGAAAATTCTGTTTGCACACTCCGCCCACGATAAACCGGGGTCTACGGGTGAAAAAACGTGGAGCCATATATTTCACTACCACCTGCAAGAAGGGACCAACAACAATGAATAAATCCGCGCACTACATCCTGCCTTTACTGTTATTGCTTTCCAGCCATTGGCTACACGCTGACGTCCCGGAACTTACCTGTCCTGAAAGCCCGAATTGCGTCAGCAGCCTCGCTTCTGGCAAACAGAATATTGCCGCCCTTTCCTTTGATCAGTCTGATACCCAGGGGATCAAGAAAAAACTGTTAGCCACTTTGAAGAACTGGCCCAATGCAGAGATTCTCAGCAGTAATGACCAGATCATTATTACGGTGTTCACCACCCCCTGGCTGAAGTTCAAGGATGACCTGATACTGATTATTCGTCCGAACGGCACGGTTGATGTGCGCTCATCCTCTCGCGTTGGCTATTACGATTTCGGTACCAATCGCCGTCGTATCGAAAAGTTAAGAGCAGCGCTTGGTGATAAAACCAGCACGGATGCAGAGTCGAAATAAGGCCCGATACTCGTTTATAGACCAGCCACCTAGGCAAACACCTCCAGAAGCGTGTAAGCTTTGCTCGTTTTTTTGCGGCCCTTACTGAGCGTTTCAACCTCAGTTTGTACAACGCATAGCTTATGGAAGCTCACAACAGGAGGCACGGTGGTCACCCTATACGGCATACCAAACTGCGACACCATAAAGAAAGCACGCCGCTGGCTGGAAGGTGCTGGTATTGAATATCACTTTCATGACTACAGGAAAGATGGCCTGTTGAAAGACATGATCGAACAGTGGGCCAATGAACTGGGCTGGGAGGCCCTGTTAAACCGCCGGGGAACCACCTGGCGGCAGCTTCCGGAAGAAGAAAAAGCCGCCATTAATGCAGAGCGGGCAATCACCCTGATGCTGGAGCAACCCGCCATGATCAAGCGCCCGTTACTGGATACGGGCAGCCAGAAGTTGCTGGGCTTTTCCGAAGAACAATACCGCAACTTGCTGGCATAACAGACGTTCTGATTAATTGAAGGAATGAAAATGAGCAAACCGCATTTCAGTCTGGCCATTGGTGTCGGCAGCAAAAACCGGAACGACCAGTGGCTGGAAGTATTTTACCCAAAACCTATTCTCAATCCAGCACCTGAGCTGCTGGAGAGTATTGCCAAACTGGTTGGTTACCAGGGTGGCAATACGTTTATTGAGCTTGACAGCAAAACCCTGCACGCACTGGAAGACCTGTTTGTCGATATCGAACAAACTGAATTGGCTGCCATCACCCGAAGCCTGGAAGAAAGTGTACAACCCCGTGTGATCACTATTCTGGCAACCGATGAAGCACCCACCAGCACCCCCGAGGCTTATCTCAAGCTGCACCTGCTGTCACATCGTCTGGTCAAGCCACACGGCACCAACCTTCAGGGCATTTTCCCACTGCTGCCAAATGTTGCCTGGACCAGTGAAGGCGCAATCGACCTGGAAGAACTGCCAGCCCGTCAGCTGGCGGCCCGGGCAGAAGGCCGGGTTCTGAGTGTCAACTCCGTGGATAAATTCCCGAAAATGACCGACTACGTTGTCCCTGCCGGTGTCCGCATTGCCCATACGGCCCGGGTTCGCCTGGGTGCTTATGTGGGTGAAGGCACCACCGTAATGCATGAAGGCTTTATCAACTTCAACGCCGGCACCGAAGGCAAGAGCATGATTGAAGGTCGTGTTTCTGCCGGTGTCATGGTGGGTGAGGGCTCTGATCTTGGTGGTGGCTGCAGCACCATGGGTACCCTGTCCGGCGGCAATGACATTGTGATCTGTGTCGGTGAAAACTGCCTGATCGGTGCCAATGCCGGCCTGGGCATTCCGCTGGGTGACCGCTGCATTATCGAAGCCGGCCTTTACCTGACGGCTGCCAGTAAGGTTCAGGTTCTTGATGATCAGAAAAATGTCGTTGAAGTCGTGAAAGCAGGAGATCTCTCAGGCAAGTCCGATCTGCTGTTCCGCAGAAACTCCCTGACCGGAGCCCTGGAATGCCTCACCAACAAATCAGCCATTGAGCTGAATGATGAGCTGCACTCCCACAATTAAGCCCGCAATGACTGTGTATTGAAAAAAGCGCGCTGAAGAAAGGGTAGCGCATACTTATAGCCCCGGTGCATAATACTGGGGCTATTTATTAAGATCAGGTTTAAATAATAATAATGCGTCATACGATTTTTGATACGCCTATCGTTAACAGCTGTTTTCGCTTCTTATCCCACCTTGGTCTGAAGCTATTCGGCTGGAAGCTGGAAGGCCAACGCCCAAATGCCCGGAAGTACGTTATTATCGCGGCACCCCATACCAGTAACTGGGACTTTATTCTGATCATTGCCTGTGCCTTCTGCTTTCGCATTAATATCTACTGGATGGGGAAAAACTCTCTGTTCAAGGGGCCCTTTGGCGGCATCATGACCTGGCTTGGGGGAATTCCGGTTGACCGCAGCAAAGCCAATGGTCTGGTTCAGCAAATGGTCGACACCTTCCACAACTCCACAGACCTGGCCGTTGCCATTCCTCCTGAAGGCACACGCAACAAGGTTCGTCAATGGAAAAGTGGTTTTTACCACGTCGCTCACGGTGCTGAAGTCCCCATTGCGCTGAGCTTCCTGGATTATAAAAAGAAGGTTGGCGGTTTTGGCCCTATGTTCTTTACTACAGGGGACTATGCGTCAGACCTGAAAAAAATTCAGGAATTTTATCAACCTATGACGGGCAAGAACCCGGAAAAGTTTGCTTAGGCCATCTATTCGTAGCTGCATACTGAAACCAGACAGCATGTAGCTATCATCTTTAGATGTATAACTTTCCACAAAATTTATAGAACCATGGAACTATTTAATAGTAAGAGCATCTAACCCCTATAAAACCCATATAAAAAAACCGGATAACCACTTAATTAAATCATGACCATTCCAGCACTACCAAACTCGACTGCAACAAAACATGCAACCTCTGAAAAAAGTCTATTCGAGATAAAAAAAGAAGAAAAAAAATTTTTACCAACCACTGAACAACGGCATGTTAGAAAACGTATCGCTTCGTTCAACACTATAGAAAATACCCAAAGTACCAGTAAGTTTTCCGTAGAGGCGTTTTTAACTGACTTACCAGAAGCCCTTAAAGTCGAATTAAACACAATTCAAAGGTTTTGCACCCTCAATAACAATCTCACAGAGATACTTAATGGTCATGGAATTTTTTATAACCGACTAATCATCTTATTGAAAAAAATAGATCTTACTATGACTGAAAATGGCTTTTCTAATAAACAAAAAACAAAGGTAGAGAAAAAAATAAATCTGTTATTGACAGATGGTAAATTAAATTTACTCAGTGATATCGGAAGAGAAATTAATCATCTGGAAGAATATTATGACACCGGAAGCTGGCTGCCTGCCCCTGAAGACATAACCTTTTTTGATCAAGATGGTGAAAACTGTGCTGCACAGCATCGTTCAGGTGATTTCTGCCCTGAATGGATGAAAAAAACTGAAATAGACCCTGACATTCCAGCATCAAAAGCAATGCTGGGTTACTGGAACTTCCGACATTCATCCAAAAATACCAAAAGAACTAAACTGACCGACCTTATTGTCAGTAAGATGGATCCCGTACTTTTCCGTTTTATGTGCAAACTTCGAAAATTAAAAGCCGCCTTACACAATCCAGCTGTTGGTACCCCCTGCTCACCACCGGGTTTAACCAGATTTCATATTGATGCCATCGTTGCACGTTTTGAATATGCAGATAAAGTAGCCAACAAACAAGCAAAGACCAATCCTGCCTTCAAGCTTTATTTCTGGGATCATCAAGGCCCTTGCACTGAAGAGCAGGAAAGCATGCAGCCATCAGAAACCGGTGAAGCTGCCAGGCAAACGTTAAATCGAATTGTCGAAGACAGCCCTAATACCTCTACCTGCCATGTTGTTAAAGAAGAAGACAACAAGCCTATCCAGAAAACCACAGGCCGTTCATTAAGAAAACGCAGCTCTTATCCAAACTACCAGGAAATTGTTGGTGATGAGCAACTGGCCTCGCCCAAAAAGAGAAAGAAAACAAGCACATTTTCATCGTCCTCTACAGCCAATAAATTTACCAGAATGGATAAGGAAAACTTATTAAAAGAAACAGGCATCCCGGCATTTGAAAAAATTATCAAATCAGTACTTGAGGAGAGAGAGAAAGAATTAATTCCGGATCCAACGTCTGCCCCTCTTGAAGAGAGTGTTGGAGCCAGCTATCACAGAGATCGTGCAGAAGTAATAGCTGCTCAGGATGAACTCAGCCGACTATATGACGCGTGCCGACAACACTTTGGAATAAACAAATCACTCTACAGGTTGGACACAAGTATAAAATCAGAATCAATCAAACCTGTAATAGTTAGAACTAATAATCCTCGTGTTGAAGTGGATATCCCGGAGCCCAATAAACCACCATATACAGATAAACCACCCACCCAAATGAGCGCTGCTGAAAGAACGCCCAATTTTTCTGAAGCTCAAAATGCCTTCATTAACATGATAGAAAAATCCAAAGAACTATCATTGAAACCTATAATAGAGCCTGAAAGACTCCGAGGTCATCCTGAAGACTTTGAATATGCCCCTAACTGGCAACCCTTATCCACAGTTTTGACATTTCCTATGCCTTTTTTGACAAAGCTCTTGGCAATAGAAGGTGATACAAACCCGGAAGCTACCATAAAATTAAAAGAGAAAGTACCGGAATTATTTGATGACATTAAAACGATCATACGTTTTTACCGGCATAATTCACATGTCTGGTGTCCGGATGTTGCCAGAGAAACGCTCAATCCGGTCATACAAAAAGTCCGGAAAGTTCAACACTGTTTCCCACAAATCATCAATGCTTTTGAAAACAGACAGCAAGATCTGCTTAAATCAAGCCATCGCACAACAGAAGACATCAACAGCGATGAAAATCAACTGAAAATGATTCAGGAAGCACTGGCAAAAACAGCTATAGTGCTGTCTGCATTTGAAGACTTCAGCGCACATTTAAAAACTGAAAAACAGCAAGAACTCTACCAACGTCTTTTAGAAACCTTAAAGGAATGGAGTGCCTGTATAAAAAATACCCCTGAGAGCCTGCTGCCAGCAGTTCGTGAACGGGGCAGTTAACAGAGTCGTCCCTGCCTGCCTCCCACACCGCGCAAGAAATGAAGGTGTGAGTCAGCGCTCTTCTGTACTGGTAACAACACCTTCCATCATCATTACAGCGGCGCATTTTTGCAAATTTTATCAAATCAGAGGACACTGTTGACACATAAACCAAGAATTATAAGTAGCAGGAAGTATCAATGGCAGAGTCTAACCAGAAGATCGCCCTCTTTATTGATGCGGATAATGCCCCCGCCAGAAAAATTGAGAAGATCCTCTCTGAAATGGCCAAGTATGGTGTCGTCAGTATCCGAAGAGCCTACGGCAACTGGAAGAGTCACACCATCAAAGGGTGGGAGGAACAACTTCACGAATACGCGATCCAGCCAATCCAGCAGTTTGATTTAACCAAAGGCAAGAACGCCACCGATATGGCCATGACCATCGATGCTATGGACACGCTCTACACCAGGAACATGGACGCCTTTTGCATTGTCTCTTCTGACAGTGACTTTACGCCACTGATCATGCGACTGCTATCAGCAGGTAAAGTGGTGTACGGCTTTGGTGAACGAAAAGCCCCATCCCCTTTCGTGAATGCCTGCTCCCGCTTTCTCTACCTGGATGAGCCCGGTGATGATCCGGAAAAAGTCGCTGCAAACGATAAAAAAAGCGGCCATGAATTGAAAGCCGATACCAAACTGATGAACCTGATCCGCAATGCCATCGATACAGAGCAGGACGATGATGGCTGGGCGTACCTTGGAAGAATCGGCGCAGTAATCGCTAACCAGGCTTCCTTTGACCCACGAAATTACGGTTATAAAAAGCTGGGCGATCTGATCAGGGCTGTCGACCTGTTTGAAACTCAGGTTATGGATAATAATCAGATGAGTGTCCGTGATAAGCGACGTGGTAACCATATCCAGAATGGTGGCCATTAAGCGTGATGTGCAGCCTGAGAGGCTGCTCATCAGAACCGGCCAAGGCACCCCGGTTACCCAAAGGGGACGCTTTGCTATCCATCATCAAAGGGGCTTCGGTAGGGGTTTAGCATAAAAGTGTTTTATGGATTTCCCCTTCACAAACTGTTTCTCCACGGTACTTTCAAACTCAAATCCCAAACCGGTGAGTATCTTGACTGAACCGATATTTTCTGGGGAGACTGTCGCCGTCAGCCACTCCAGAGGCAGAGATTCCTGAGTATTATCTGGCAACGCACAGGTGACTTTAAAGCCCTGCTTTTGATATTCCGGAGCAACACCATTCACCATTGCAGCAGCCGCTTGTTTACCGTAGCCCTCACCCCAGCATTTGTGATCAATCATAAAAGTCATCTCAGAGGATCCAGCAGCTACTGTGCTGCCGACATATGCATTATTGTTCTCTCCTGATTTGAAGCAGATGTTCCCTATAAATTCCTCAGGATCCTGCACCCCACTGACATCACGCTTAAAAATCGAAAACCCACTGAAAGGATTACCCTTTTTCCAATCATCACTCCATCTCTGCACTAGCCTTTCAGAGATGCTCCTTTCCCAAGGTCGGCCAGCACCGTAGTTTTTCATATTCTTAGCACATTTATAAAGCCCAATTAAATCATTAAGATCTGAAATCTCAACAGAACGAAGATGCAAATCATCGGTATAAATGTGGACAACCAGGCCCTGCTTCTCCTTTCCCGGATCATCGTAAGAAGCCAGGTCAATACTCAGCTCAATAGAGCCACGGTAAGGATTGCCTGATGGGAATGTCATACTGCTATTCATAATTTAATTTCTCCATATAATTAAGCATTTAGTGATCCATCACCTTTTAGACTTAAAATAGATAGCATAGTTCCCCGGCATAGCCTGACCACCTGAGCTCAGGGAGAATAAGAGCATATTTATACAGAAGCAGAAGTACTTTGCGGGTTGGTCACTTTTCGTCTTCGCGGCCTGCGATGGTTTTCAGCAAACACACGCCCTGACTCCATTCCCCCGGACTTTCTCCTTTCATTACTCTGGCCTGCCTGCTGCTTAGGTGCCTTACCGTTTCCGCCACTCTCCTGTCCGGGCCGGTGAGAAGCCCTGGACTTTTTAGGCTTTTTAGGTTTCGGTGGCTTACCGGACAACTGAGTCACCGGCACCTCATTAACCGGCTCAAACCCGGAGATCATCTCCCTGGGTAACTGCTGATTGATCAACCGTTCAATGTCCCGAAGCTGCTTGCTCTCATCTGCACAGACCAGCGAGACCGCATGACCATCCGCCCCCGCGCGCCCTGTTCGCCCGATACGATGCACATAATCCTCCGGCACATTGGGCAGGTCGAAGTTCACCACCTGCGGCAACTGGTCAATATCCAGCCCACGGGCAGCGATATCCGTTGCCACCAGCGCCGTAATGTCATTATTTTTGAAATCAACAAGGGCCCTGGTACGGGCTCCCTGGCTCTTATTGCCATGAATCGCCGCCGCCAGGATACCTTTACCTTCCAGATGACGGGTTAAGCGGTTGGCACCGTGCTTGGTCCGGGTAAAAACCAGCACCTGTTGCCAGTTTTGCTCTTTAATCAAGCGGGTCAGCAGTGCCGGTTTTTTACTTTTATCCACCGGATACACACACTGCCCGACCGTTCTGGCCGTTGTATTGCGGGGAGAAACGTCAATCTCTACCGGATGGTGAACAATGGTTTTTGCCAGCTGTCGTATGTCATCGGAAAACGTTGCCGAAAACATCAGGTTCTGTCTTTGCTGGGGCAACAGCGCCAGAATACGACGAATATCGTGAATAAACCCCATATCCAGCATCCGGTCTGCTTCATCCAGAACCAGCACTTCCAGGTGTTTGAACTTCACCGCATTCTGGTTGTAAAGATCCAGAAGTCGCCCGGGTGTGGCCACAAGGATATCTGCACCACGTCTCAGATTCATCATTTGCGGGTTGATTTTGACCCCGCCAAAAACCACTGAAGAACGTATTGGCAAATGCCGACCGTAGGTGGCAACACTCTCTGCTACCTGGGCTGCCAGCTCACGGGTCGGCGTCAGAACCAGCGCACGAACCTGGTTGGGCCTTGCCCGCTCGCCGCGACTGAGCAGCTCCAGTATCGGCAGCGTAAAACCGGCTGTTTTACCGGTGCCTGTCTGAGCCGCCGCCATAACATCCTGTCCTGCCAGAACCGCCGGTATGGCTTCTGCCTGAATAGGAGAAGGCTGTTTATAGCCCTGTTCGGTAATGGCTTGCAGGATCGGCAGGGAAAGCCCGAGGTTGGCAAAGGTCATGGAATGTCTCATTAAGGGCCATACAACTAAAATGATTGATATTTCGCCAGTTTACCGCTGTTCTGTTACCACATGAATCATTCTGTGGATTACGCGGGAACTTTTCGAAGGAGAGGAAGCTGAGAATAAAGAACTTTTTTCTGTATTCAGAGTCTGATTGATAAGGATACAAGTTATTCAGGCTAATTTCATGCAACCAGCAAGACCATTAGATACATCTATGCCAATGCTCCAGCCTCAGGGGGCGGCAGCCAATGAACAGATGGATAATTCAGAACAGATATTGTGTCAGCATCAAGTTTTTGGACGAACGGTTTCAATGTCAAAATATACAGCTGTATCTCTGTCTGCTGGTCTACCTGCATGCCTGTCTTTTGTTGTGCCGGGTTTGATCATTCACCCAAGCTTCGCAGTTTTTTGTTTCACTTTGGGCGCAGGTTGTCTTGTTGGTATTCCTGTTGGTAAGGGCGCCGCGGAGGTGTATCGATGTCTTCAGCGTCGGCACATAGCAACCGAGCCCCCATCATTACAGTTATCCCGGGTTATCAGCCATGCCCCTGAACCGACAGAAACACCCGGTGAAGTAGAACCAGACAGTTACCCGGCGACGTTTCGACACAACCCGGGACCGCCACCAGTATACACTCCTATAGAAATAGAATCGCCACCACCTTACAGTCCTTAGACTGATGGCTTCCCGATCATTAGCACTCAGGATAAACTTCGAGATTTGGGCTTACGCGATATTGATGGACAATAATATTGCTTGCGTAAAAATGATGTCGGTATTCAGGTTCTTTATGGTTGGCAAAAAAAAGCCATTCATCAGTTTTGTACTCATTGACGAATAGCCCTATTTTTTTTCCTATGCTTTCAACACACAATGGTTCCCTACTGCCCGTGTTGCAGCAATTCCTGATAGTGAAATTCTCCATGATAAAGGAAAACTGTTCCTGGTATTTCACTTTTATGCCTTGCAGTCTTTCTCTTATTCTCCCGTCCAGAAGGTCTTCTGGTTTGACGACTGGCTCGCCACTGCTTTCAGCGGTGACTGGAACTTCTTGCCGAAAACAAGCAACTTTTTTTCAGCCTGAGCCATTTTCCGGTTTGCAATGTCTGATGGCGTTTCTGAAGGTTGATCGGCCTCTGGAATCAACGATGAAACCTCTGAGCATTTTGTTTGCAGTATAGAAAAAAACAGCTAGTTTTTAGTTGCTGTAACCAAACGAGAGAGACGAGGATGATCAACTTCCACCCATGAATTATCTAAAGGGCTTTGCCGGAGAGTTTATAGGTACATTTATCCTCGTCTTGTTTGGCTGCGGCTCAGTGGCCGTGACGGTGCTATTTTCTGCCCATGCAGGACTCTTTCAGGTGGCCATGGTCTGGGGACTGGCAGTCACCCTGGCGATATACGCTACCCGTCGTCTCTCCTGTGCTCACCTTAATCCGGCTGTAAGCATTGCCATGGTGGTCAGTCGCCGGATGTCCATGACATTACTGCCCTGCTATCTGGTTGCCCAGTTTGCCGGTGCATTTGTGGCAGCCGCCCTGCTGTACCTGCTCTTCTCCAGCTCAATCATGCAGTATGAACTGACCCATGGCATTGTTCGTGGCACTGAGTCATCCATAGCCAGTGCCATGATGTTTGGCGAGTATTATCCCAACCCCATGGCCGGGCAGGTTGCCTCCGTGTCCACTGTCAATGCATTTTTTGCCGAATGTACCGGCACCTTTGCCCTGGTCTTTATGATTCTCGTCCTGACCGAAGGCTGCAACACCGGACGACCGGACCAGGCCCTTGCCCCCCTGTTTATCGGTTTAACCGTCACCGCCATTATCTCGATTATTGCGCCACTGACCCAGGCAGGACTCAACCCGGCCAGAGATTTATCACCCCGACTGCTAGCCTCTCTATGCGGCTGGGAGCGCGCGGCGTTTCCCGATAAGCATTATGGTTTTTTGACCGTATATGTTGTGGGGCCGATTACCGGGGGAGTTATAGCCGCTTTATGTTTTATGGGTATTGTTGAGCCGCTGATGAAAAACACGACAGCGGAAGAACCTGACAAAATTGACAGAACAACAACCCCGGACAAAACAATCCCGGACAAATAGCACCCCTGATTCATGTACATTAACCAAGGCGAGAACAATGCATAACCTCTCCAGTAATCATCAGGTCCTGAAGGAGTACTACGGCCGTGTTCTTGGCGGCACCACGGATCTTAAAACCAATGCCTGCTGTTCCGATCCCGGCACCATGCCAGCCCGTGTCCGGGATATCCTGAAGCAGATCGACCCGGCCATTACGGACCGTTTTTATGGCTGCGGATCGCCGATCCCATCGGCCCTGGAAGGATGCCGGGTACTGGATCTTGGCTGCGGTACCGGCAGGGACAGTTATATTCTCGCCAGCCTGGTAGGAGAACAGGGCCAGGTTATCGGTATCGATATGACCGACGAGCAATTAATGGTGGCCACCGGGCATATTCCCTCAATGATGGAGAAGTTTGGCTTTCAGCAACCGAATATCGACTTCAGGCAGGGTTATATTGAAGATCTGCAAACCCCAGGAATAGAAGACAATTCCATGGATGTGGTGATTTCCAACTGCGTGATAAACCTTTCGCCCCACAAGGAAGAGGTGTTCAGGGAGATTTTCCGGGTACTGAAACCCGGTGGCGAACTGCTTTTCAGTGATGTATTTGCCGGTCAGCGAATACCGGCCCCGTTAAAAGATGACCCGGTGCTGATGGGGGAATGCCTTAGTGGTGCTCTTTATATTGAAGACTTTCGTCGTCTGTTAACCGGGCTGGGTTACCCAGACTACCGGTTGCTTTCTGCCAGCCCGATCACCATTGCCAACCAGCAAATCGAGGAGAAAATTGGCAATATCGATTTTCAATCCCTGACCGTTCGGGTGTTCAAACTGGATAACCTTGAAGATATCTGTGAAGACTATGGTCAGGTGGCCATTTACAACGGCACCCTGCCGGAACACCCTCACTTTTTCCAACTGGACGACCATCATCGCTTTATCAATGGCAAACCGATGCTGGTCTGTGGCAATACCGCAGCCATGGTGCAGGATACTCGCTATAGCAGCCACTTTACCGTGCATGGCAACCGGAAGACCCATTATGGCCCTTTCAACTGTCTCCCGGCCGTCATTGATAATGGGACTGATTGCACAACTGGCGGTTGCTGTTGAAGCCCTATCCACTGATCCATGAACCTGATAGATTACCAGGCCAGTGAGTTACAGCGCTTTCTTTCCGCTATTAGTAATATTGTTAACCGGTTGCCAAATGCCCATAAAACCATCCAGCGGTTTCTGCATGGTTCTGACCACCTGCCCCAATCAACAGGAAGCCGACACCCATGCCAGGGCCATCATCGAACAGCGTCTGGCAGCCTGTGTTCAGAGCAGTCCAATCCACAGCCATTATCGATGGGATGGTGAAGTCCAGTCGGATCCGGAAGTACTGCTTCGGATTAAAACCACCTGTGAGCGTTATCAGGCACTGGAGCAATACCTGAAAGCTGAACACAGCTATGATGTGCCACAGGTTATTCAGATACCCATTGAAAATGGCCTGCCAGAGTACCTTGACTGGGTAAGGGGAGAAACGGTGGTCATCGGCCAGTAAAACATAAGTAGCTAACCATATGAAATCATACATTTCTGACTCCTTGTTCAGGCACTCTGCTTCGTTACAACTCCGGTCACATAGCTACGGCTATGCTCCCTCCGTTGTGCCTCGCATAGCACCTGCCCAAGTAGCCAGAAATGTATGATTCCATATGGCCAGCTACTTATATTGGCAAGATCAAATCAAATACTTTATTTAGTACATTTGCCTTTTTTGGTTTGTCTGAGTTATAGGAGTCTGTACAATCCTTCTGAGCCGTATACCTGTAAAATAAATATAAAACATGCCGCATGGTATGAGAAAAGCAAAGTTAAGGATGCATTTGTGAACAGAAAAGTTATGTACCCAGTTGTGGTCGCGTGTCTGTTGGCGGCAGTGGGTTGTTCTCCTATCCCTAAAGCAACAACCGTTGATCAAAGTCCTCAGGTCAAACTTCAATCTGCTCAGCATTGGGGAGTGATAGCCGAACATTTATCCGGACAGATTATGGCTAATGCAAACCTTGCGTCTCAGCCGGTCTATGTCAATTTGGAGCAGAGTCACTCAACTTTCAGCAAAGTATTCACACAGCAGCTATCCAGTGCGTTGGTCAAGCGCGGCGCAACGGTTATGACCTCAAGTGCTACCAGCCTTTCAATGGAACTGGATGTACAGGTTGTCAGGCACTCAAATGATAGAGATATGGGCACAAACTTCGCCACCACTGGAACTGCAGGCTTCCTATGGGCACTGGCTGAACTTGGTGATGATTTAAGCGTTGCTGAAGGTATTGGCTATGGCGTTATCCCTCTTTCGGTAGCTTATGACGTCAGCAAAATATTCCCCTCCAAAACCAATACAGAAGTTGTGATTACAGCCCGTATTGTCGACGACTACCAGATTCAATTTTCAGAAACTAATTCCTACTATATTCCTGATATGGCAATGCGGCAGTACAAAAAGTCAGCAGTTGTTAATCTGACCAAAAATAATGGACAGGGAGTAGAAAAATAATGAAGTCACTCACTGTAAAAATTATCATTGCACTGCTTTCTACCGTTCTGATAGCAGGGTGCTCAAACAAAAGCCACAAAAGAACAGAAAGAATTGATCTGGTAAAAATCAGCCAACTGGCAGCGACTGCCATGGCTAAAAAGGCGCAGGATGAATTACCGGTCGGGGCTACTATTCTTTCGACAAGTCTTGCAGATATTAACCAGCTTAGTAATACAACTACTCTGGGTCGTGTTCTTGGAGAACAGCTTTCATCCGCTTTATCTGATATTGGTTATGATTTGATCGAAATCAAAATGCGGGATAGCGTTTTTATTGATGACTTCAAGGCTGGAGAGTTCAGTCTTTCAAGAAATCTGGATAATCTCAGTAAGTCCTATAATGCTGATGCTATTGTAACTGGCACGTATGCTGTTGGCAGCTCAACTGTCTATATCAGCGCAAGAATGATTGATACCAGTACAAAACGTGTTATTTCCACTGCCGATTTCCAGATTCCAATGGACGCAGATATTCGTTTATTAGTGAGCCACCGTCGTTACTGATAATAATGAATACAGGTATTTTTATTTACGACCAGGCTGAAGTTCTGGACTTCTCTGGTCCTTTTGAAGTGTTTACCACTGCGGCACGCCTCTCTCCCAACGGAAAAGCCTTCAGGCCTTTTCTGGTCAGTGAATCCGGCAATCTGGTCACTGCCAGGGGAGGTTACCGGGTTCAACCGGACTACGGGTTTCACAACCACCCCTCAATTGACCTGCTGGTGGTTGTCGGTGGTGTGCACAACGCAGAAATGGATAAGCCCGGTGTTTTACAATGGATTTACTCTCAGGGAAAACAGGCCAGGTTGAACGCTTCAGTTTGTACCGGCGCTTTCCTGATGG
>NZ_JBLYNS010000100.1:0-19693 GCF_049310205.1 Endozoicomonas sp. ALC013
CCGGCTTCGGGGTATAAAACTCGCCGCCTTTTTTACCGGCATCGTCGGCAAACTGTTTGATCAGGTATTCGTAGGCATCGCCCAGCATATCGGCCTTGTACAGGTGCTGGTTGCCCAGATTGTAGCGGTTGAAATGGCGCAGCAGACGGGCCAGCAAATCATCGCCAAGCTTGGCTTTATCACCAAACTGAATGGCGGTGAGCACACCTTCCAGGTAGCTGTTGCGGGCTTCAATATCACCAAAGGCTTCGTCGATCACCTCGCCGATATTCTCGGTGCGCTCAATAATGTAATCCCAGCGGGCATTCAGCGGCACAAAGTAGTCACCTTCTTCCTCTTCAATCGCCATGGCCTCTGAACGGGTGCAGTCTTCATCGTCCATGATGGCGGCGACACGCTCCTCAAATACATCGTTCAGCCGCTTGAGGAAGATCAGGCCGAAGATGTAGTTCTTGAAGTCGGAGCTGTCGATGGAGCCGCGCATGATATTGGCGGACTCCCAGAGCCAGGATTCCAGGGTTTCGAGGGTGAGTTTTTGCGACATAAAGGGTAACCGGTGGCGGGGCGGGCAAGCGGGGGGGTTGTTAACCTGGTGCTTCTGTCGGCCCATTAGTAGTAAATGGTCGTTAGGTTACCGTAAAGGGGGTTTCAGTGGTATAGGGGGGGTAAAACATATAGCGAGATAGGGTGGTGTACAGTGATGGGGGGTGAAGAGGTCTTGCAATTCAGAAGGTTATGACTGATAAAGCCGGGGAATTAAGAAGTGGCGGAGGGACAGGGATTCGAACCCTGGGAAGGCTATTAACCTTCGCTGGTTTTCAAGACCAGTGCTTTCAACCGCTCAGCCATCCCTCCAAGGATGATTTTTCTGTCACGAAGAATGAAAGAAAAGAGTGCTGATATGGCGGAGGGACAGGGATTCGAACCCTGGGAGGGCTATTAACCCTCGCCGGTTTTCAAGACCGGTGCTTTCAACCGCTCAGCCATCCCTCCGCGACGAGAGGAATAGTACCTGAAATCAGAATTCTGTCAACGCCTTGATAAACGGTAATCTTTTTCTATGCTCCCAGCTCAGGAAATTTGAAAAATAGTAGATAGCATCTAGTACATGTAGTACATGGTTTCAATGAGTTTGACGGGTTGTCGTGCCTCCGCACTCCGTTCGTCCTGAGCTTGTCGAAGGGCGGAAACTCCGGACTCTGATAGATCGTGCCAAGCACCCTTCGACTCCGCTCAGGGTGAACGGAGGTTGTACACGTCAAACTCATTGAAACCATGTACTAGGAGGCAAAATGTCAGGAATTGTTAAAACTATAGCCCCAGTAAATTGGTCTGATATAATGACTGGTATTACATCTATATAGAGGAATGACAAAGATGGATCGCAAACCCGTAATGACCGCTGCTTCTACCAGCCTGGGTGCAGGCGTTGAAATCAACAAGGTTCTGCGCAATACCTATATGCTGCTGGGTATGACTCTGCTATTCAGTGCTGTCACCGCCGGCGTTGCCATGGCTCTGCAGATCAGCCAGATGACGGCACTGGTTCTCTCTCTGGTCGGTTTTGGCCTGCTGTTCGTGGTTAACAAGACCGCTGATTCTGCCAAGGGTATTGTCGCTGTTTTTGCCTTTACCGGTGTGCTGGGTGCTGCCCTGGGGCCAATGCTTAACCATTACCTGGGTATGGCCAATGGTCCATCCCTGATCATGCAGGCCCTGGGTGGAACTGCCGTGGTGTTCTTTGCCCTCTCTGGCTATGTTTTGACCACGCGCAAAGATTTTTCCTTTATGGGTGGCTTCCTGATGGTTGGCCTGATTGTCGCTGTGGTCGCCAGTATTGCCCTGATCTTCTTTAATATCCCTGCTGCCAGCATGGCGCTGTCTGCCCTGATTGTACTGCTGATGTCCGGTTTTATCCTGTTTGACACCAGCCGTATTATCCACGGTGGTGAGACTAACTATATCCGTGCCACTGTCTCCCTTTACCTGGATATTTATAACCTGTTCACTGCGCTGCTCCACCTGCTGGGTGCCAGTAGTGACGACTGATGTTTGATTTTGCTTTTAGCGGGCCCCGCCATTTGGTGGGGCTTTTTTTGTTTGGCTATTTTTTTCCTGTTAACGCAAGGTTATTGTTATGAAGTTTGCACTGGCCGTGTATGGCGCTCCGGCCAACAGTCAGGCACCACAAAGTGCATTGCACTTTGCCCGGGCGGTGGTGGCCGGGGGGCATGAAATTGTCCGGTTGTTTTTTTATCAGGATGGGGTGAATACGGCGACCGCCATTGCCCAGCCACCCCAGGATGAGTCCAACCTACCTGAAGAGTGGCAGCAGTTTATCCAGGCGCATAATCTGGATGCCGTGGTTTGTATTGCGGCGGCATTAAGGCGGGGTATTGTGGATCAGGCAGAATCTGACCGTTATGATCTGCCTGGTCATAATCTCCGCAAGGGGTATGAGCTTTCCGGTCTGGGGCAGTTGCTTGATGGCGCACTGATGGCCGATCGCCTGATCACCTTTGGAGCCTGAGATGAGTCATTCTGTGTGTGTTATTTCCAGCCGGGCTCCTTACAGTGGGCAGTCGGCCCGTGAGGCGCTTGATACGGCACTGGTATCCGCTTCTTATGATATTGAGACCAGCCTTTTACTGATGGGCGATGGGGTCTATCAGTTATTGCAAGGGCAGGAGGCCGGTGACATTCCCCGTAAGAATCTTGCTGCCATGCTTCAGGTGCTGCCTCTGTATGGCATAGATACCATTTATGTGGATCAGCAGTCTCTGGAGGAACGGGGTATCAGTCCTGATGCGCTTCAGGCAGGGGTGGCAGTGCTTGCCGGGGGCGAGTTGTCTCTGTTTATCCAACAGCATTCCAGGGTGTTTAATTTCTGATGAGTACGCTGCATACCGTTAATAAGCCTGGTCAGGCGATGGCTCTCTGTGTTCGTGCTGTTGTCAGCGGCGATTCTGTGTTGTTGATTGAAGACGCTGTTTATGAACTGCTGTCACCGGCAAGCCCGTTGAATGCTCTGCCGGATGGCTACGCTGTTTATGTGCTGGATATTGATGCAAAGGCCCGCGGGGTGGTGGTGTCTGCGCCGTTTGAAGTCATCAACTATGATCGCTTTGTTTCATTATGTATTGATAATGAGAAAGTGTTGTCGTGGTTTTGAATGATATTATCCAATCATATATTCTATGCTTTCTTCCTAATCTCTCTATCTCTGTATATCGCCGTTAACTGGTGGACGGCTTCAATGTAATTGATGGGCCTCTTCCATTGACATCCAAACTCCGTTCACCCTGAGCGTCCTCCGGCTCCGCTCAGGATGCACGGACGAAAGGCATTCAACAATACCCTTAATAAAGACTGTGCCAATCACCCTTCGACTCTGCTCAGGGTGAACGGAGATTGTACGCTTCAAACTCATCTGCTCTTGAAAGGAGATTGTACGTATCAAACTCATTTGCTCTTGAAAGGAGATTGTACGCATCAAACTCATTTGCTCTTAACTGTTGAGTTTTTTCCTCATAGGCCGTGTTATGCTGGCAAACCGTTTATTGTGTTTACTGACACTGGCTTTGACATTATCTGCCTCTGAGGAGATCCCTTTGAAAGCACCGGTCGCTCAAAAAATTCCACACTCCATTATTCAGCACGACCAGACCCGTATCGATGAGTACCACTGGTTGCGGGATGAGCACTGGCAGAAGATTGTGGCAGGCGATCTGGATTTTAAAAACCCGGAGGTGCTGGCCTATCTTAACGCTGAAAGTGATTATAAAGATGCCCAAATGAAAGACAGCAAGGTCGTTCAGGAGCAGCTTTATCAGGAAATTCTGTCCCGGATAAAAGAAGACTATCAGTCCTGGCCGGTTAAAAAGGGAGATTTTCTCTATTATTACCGTGAAGAGAAGGGGAAGAACTATCCTATTCTCTGTCGTCGCCATGGCTCGATGGATCTGCCTGAAGTGGTTTATATGGACGTTAACCAGGAGGCAGATGGCAAGGACCTCTATATGTTTGGCCCGTCCATCACCAACCGGGCAAATACTTTTCTTGCTTATGGTTATAATCTCACCGGCTCCATGGAGCGAAGCATTCGGGTTCGGAATCTGGCGACCGGGCAGGACAGTGAGTGGACCTACCATAACAGTACCGGCTCCATACTCTGGATAGATGATGAGCACCTTCTGGTGGTGGAGCGTGATGAGCAGGCCCGTGGTAAACATGTCTATAAAATCAATATCCATCAGGGACCGGAAAAGAAAGCGCTGGTGTTCTCCAAACCTGATGAGTTTGACGGGATGTTTCTTTCGCTGGCAGAAACCACCGACCGTGAATACGTTATGGTGTATCTCAACAGCGGCTCCAGTCAGGTGGTTTATGTTTCTCCCCGCGCTGCGATCGATTTCCGTCTGTTTGCCCATGGCACTGATGATGTGGTGTTCAGCCTTGATCACTATCTTGATGGCGACAGTGATGACTTCTATATTCTCACCAATCTTCATGGTGCCAATAACTTCCAGCTGTATAAAACATCGGTAAACCAGTGGCAGCAGGAGCATTGGCATCTGGTTCAGGCGGAAAGCAACACGCTCAGCCTTACCGATATTCATTTCTACAATCATTACCTGATTATTGAGCAGAAAAATAACGATAAAGCGCTGGATGAGCTGGTGGTGCAGGACATGGTATCCGGTAACCGGCAGAGGGTATCCATGCCTGACGAAGCCTATGAACTGGATTTTTCCGGTGACTGGAATCATAACGCCACAACCGTCCGGCTGGATTACTCCTCACCGGTTATGCCCAGTACCGTTCTTGAGCTGGATCTGAAGACCGTGCAAACCACAGCGGTCTATACCCGGGAAACACCCAGCTTTGACCCGGAAAAATATGAGGTCAGGCGGGAGTATGCCACCGCCCGGGACGGTGAGCGTATTCCGGTCACCATTATTCATAACAAAGGTCTGGTAAAGGATGGCTCCCATCGTGCCCTGGTTTACGGTTACGGTTCCTACGGTTATGGCATGACCGCTGGTTTTTCATCCAGGCTCTTCAGCCTGGTGGATCGTGGGTTCGTTTATGCAACGGCTCATATTCGTGGCGGAGATGAAAAGGGCTATCAGTGGTATCTCAATGGCAAAATGCGTCATAAGATGAATACCTTCAATGACTTTATTGATGCTACGGAGTATCTGGTCAAACAGGGTTATACCGATAAAGGGCAGATTGCCATTAATGGTGGCAGTGCCGGTGGCCTGTTAATGGGAGCGGTGACCAACCTGCGTCCGGATCTGTTTGGTTGCGTGGTGGCCGATGTACCTTTTGTTGATGTTATTAACACCATCAGTGATGCATCCTTGCCATTGACGCCACCGGAATGGGAAGAGTGGGGCAACCCGGTCACCAGTGCCGACGACTTTGATTACATTATGCAGTACTCGCCTTATGACAATGTGCAGGCCAGGGATTATCCTCCGATGTTGTTTAACTCCGGGATATCCGATGAGCAGGTCACCTACTGGGAACCGGCCAAGATGGTGGCACGTTTAAGGGCATTAAAAACCGACGAAAACCTGCTGCTACTGAACATGAATATGCACGCAGGCCATGCGGGTGCCAGCAAGCGTTATGAATGGATTGATGAAGAAGCGTTTAACTATGCCTTTATCCTCAAGTGTTTTGGCATGAAGTAGCCTTGATCGACGGATTTATTATGTGAATCTGTCATTGTTCTCGGACAGCCTCCCGGTCTTGAGAACACAGATTAATTGGCCAGCAAGGTACAAAATGCACTAACTATATGGTTGCTGGCCTTTTGATCAACAAGTCATATTCGGGGGGTGATATTCATGCCCGAACAGGCTTTTAACCCACTACTGAATAAATATTAGACAGAGTATTTCAGGGATGAACTTTTATAAGAAAGAATGGTCTTAAGGTAAACTCAACAATTCTGTAATTCAATGGAAAGACCTGCTACCTTTGCTCAATTAAATGCAGCTTCTGATCATTTATCCTGTTTGCAGGGTACTCCTTTTTCCAAATCTCATGCATCAGGTGCGGCCTTCTCCCGGGACATCATAGAAGCTGCTGTTATTCTATGTGCTATGCGTACAGCTGAAACTGCTAAAAAGTGCCTTCAGCAATCGACGGTGCCTTTTCATAATCCAGTTGATGCTACCCGGCTGGAAAAAAGGTCGATAGCCAGCGTTGATAATATTAATAAAGAAGATCAACTATTTTACTTACCAGTCAGAATCGAATCGTTAAATAATGATCATGCCCACACAGATATTCCTGAAAATCAGTGTTTTCTGATTCAGCCTCCGACAGATACAGATCAATCAACCCCGCAAATCTCATCCGTTGTCAACAACAACCAGAATGACCCCGAATACGCTGAGCTCGAAAAGGAACGTCGAAGGACGCGCCGAAGGGCGCGCTACCAGAATGATCCCGTTTACGCAGCGCGCGAAAGGGAGCGGCTGAGGATACTTAGCAAAGATCCTGCATTCGCCAGGCGCAAAAGGGAGCGCATAAAGGAACGCGAAAGGGAGCGCTGTCAGAATGACCCCGATGGCGTCGAGCGAAAAAAGGCACGCCAGAGGGCTCGCCGAAGGGAACGCTACCAGAATGATCCCGTTTACGCAGCGCGCGAAAGGGAGCGCTGCCAGAATGACCCCGATGGCGTCGAGCGCAAAAAGGCACGCCAGAGGGCTCGCCGAAGGGAACGCTACCAGAATGATCCCGCTTTCGCAGCGCGGGAAAGGGCGCGCATAAGGGGGCACCAGAATCGCAGAATGACTTCGCTTACGCAGAGCGCATAAGGGAACGCATAGGGGGGGCAACGAAGGGAGCGTTAAAAGAAGTTTTGCAACAATACATACAATATAAAAACCGCGACTTTTAACGCATAGGTCAAAAATATGATGATAAACTCTTTTTCAGGCCTGATTGCCACCGGCTATTCCAATTTTTTTGAGACTAAGGTGCAGTCATTCCTTATGAGATGTCATAAGTCGGACTTCGTGTGAGAATAAATAAAGTCTGTAAACAGGAGCCTCCTATGGGTATGGAAATCACAGCAATTGTGTTTGTTGTCCTTATTGCTGTTCTTATATCAACCGGTGTACGAATTGTCCCCCAGGGGTATAACTACACCGTCGAGCGATTTGGCAAATACACCAGTACGTTAACGCCCGGGCTGCATGTGATTGTGCCGGTGATTGATACGGTTGGTAAAAAAATGAACATGATGGAGCAGGTTCTGGACATCCCGCCCCAGGAGGTGATCAGTGCCGATAACGCTCAGGTGACCACGGATGCAGTCTGTTTCTACCTGGTCCAGGATGCGGTCAAAGCCTCCTATGAGGTGAACGATCTTGATCGTGCCATGAAAAACCTGGTGATGACCAATATCCGGGCGGTATTAGGGTCCATGGAACTGGATGAAATGCTGTCCAACCGGGATCGAATTAATGAACGCCTGCTGATCAAAGTGGATGAAGCCACCGATCCCTGGGGCTTGAAGGTGACCCGTATTGAGTTGCGTGATATTGCCCCGCCTGCGGACCTGGTGGAAGCCATGGCCAGGCAGATGAAGGCTGAGCGGGATAAACGCGCCCAGATCCTTGAGGCGGAAGGTGCCCGCGAAGCGGCCATTAAAGTAGCCGAGGGTGAAAAGCAGGCGCAGATCCTTAAGGCGGAAGGTGAGCTTGAAGCCGCCAGGCGGGAAGCGGAAGCCCGGGAACGTCTGGCAGAAGCCGAGGCGGTGGCAACGTCTATGGTGTCCAAGGCGATTGCAGAAGGTGATCATCGGGCAATCAACTATTTTGTTGCCCAGAAATACGTAGAAGCTCTGAAGGATGTTGCCTCTGCCGAGAATAATAAAGTGATCATGATGCCTCTGGAGGCTGGTAGTCTGATTGGCTCAATCGCCGGTATCAAGGAGCTGGTGGGAGAGGCCACTCTTAAAAAGGGAAGTGAGAAGGAGGCCTGATGGCTATTGCTATTACCCTGGAACCCTGGCACTGGTTGATTCTGCTCTTTATGCTTCTTGGCGCAGAGGCGCTGGGTGCGGGTGGTTTCCTGCTGGGCAGTGCCGCTGCTGCTGCGGTTGTCGCTTTGTGGCTCTGGCTGGTGCCTGATACAAGCTGGCCCATTCAGCTGGTGATGTTTGGTACCGGCAGTTTGTTGTTCTCACTGGCATACTGGAAGCTGTTCCGTAAGGTGAACAACAAGAGTGACAGCCCCGAATTAAATAATCGGGCATCGCAGTTAATAGGCCGGACCATTGTACTTGAGCATGACTTGCCAGCCGGGCAGAGCAAACTTGCCATTGGCGATACCCTCTGGAAGGTGGAATCGGACAGATCTGTCGCTAAAGGGAACAAAGTCTCGGTAACGGGCAACCAGGGGATGATGCTGCTGGTCAGGGAGCTGGTCTGATTATTTGACACCGGAATGTTGGAATAACCGACACTGGCTCTCTAATTTCAATTCTCTCCGGGACAGGCTTGAGACTCCTTTACAGTTTCTTTATGCTTGTCCCCCTTCAATGGAACAGTCGTTTTTTCGGTAATCCAGTTTGATGCCGTGACATCCAGTGTTATTTCTGGATAGTCGAGTTTATTCACCTTGCAGGATGTTCAAATGCAACCCAGTTATACAGCCGAGTCGACGCAATCGAAAGGTCAGGTTGTTCAGTGGCTATTTGTTGCGCTGATGATCTACCTATTGCTGGTCGCTGTCGGGATGATAGGTTCTGGCTTTAAGTGGGCTTCTGGTGGTGCTGATGGTGCCCGACAGTTATTTGCTTTTGCCACCAACCCGGTGATGGGGCTGGTGGCAGGTGCACTGGCAACCGCGGTTGTTCAGTCATCCAGTACCGTGACCTCGGTGATTGTTGGCCTTGTTGCCGGAGGTCTTCCGGTTGCCACCGCCATCCCGATGATTATGGGGGCCAATATTGGTACCACTGTGACCAATACGCTGGTCAGTATGGGCCACATCGGTAAGAAAAAAGAGTTTCGTCGTGCGTTTTCTGCGGCTACCGTTCATGACTTTTTCAATCTGATGGCGGTTATTATTTTTCTACCGCTGGAGATCATGACAGGGTTCCTGTCAAAGTCGTCTGATTTTCTGGCCGGACTGCTGGTTGGCGGCGACTCTGTCAGCATCAAAGGTTTGAACTTTGTCAAAGTGCTTACAGGGCCTTCTGTAGACCTGTTCAAGGGGCTCTATGGCTCTTTGCCGGACCTGTGGGCGGGTGTCTGTCTGGCGTTGACGGGGTTGGCCTTTATTTTTATTTCCATTATCTATCTTGGCAAACTGCTTAAGCATCTGATGGTGGGTAAAGCCAAGCAGATTATGCACAAAGCCGTTGGGCAGGGACCTGCTACGGGTATTTTCTCCGGCATGATGATGACCATTGCCGTTCAATCATCCTCAACCTGTACCAGTCTGATCGTACCTCTTGCCGGGAATGGCATCTTCAAGCTCAAGGAGATATATCCATTTACCCTGGGATCCAATATCGGCACTACGGTCACAGCCTTGCTGGCGGCGACAGCAGTCCAGGGAGCCATGGGATTCTTTGCCCTGCAGATAGCAGTTGTCCATCTGTTGTTTAATGTGTCAGCCGTACTGTTGATTTACAATCTTCCATTCCTTCGTAATATACCACCAAGGCTTGCCCGTCGTTTTGCCCTGGTGGCCAGCCGGAATAAATGGATGGTGCTGGCCTATGTGGTGGGTGTCTTTTTCATTTTACCTGCTATCCTGATCGCGATAACTGCCTGAGGAGGACATGATGACAACACTCAAGGAATACAAGGCACACAGGAAGGAGTTGAAAGCCCAAATCAAAGAGGTCAAGGCAACCCTGAAACGCCTTGAGCAAGAGCTGGAGGCTGAGCGGCAGGATATGCAGCATGAAGAAGTCGATCATCTTGATGAGTACCTGGACAAGGCAGAGCCACACCTGGTGGATGTTAAAAAGCTGGGTGTTTCGGCCATTGAAGACTTTAAAAAGTCAGTATCTAACCTGATGAGTTCGATTACAGGCTCCGGTAAAAAGTAGCGGGGCATACCAATAGCCGTGAAAATAAAGCCAGTGATTATTTGCTGGCTTTACTTTTGACCTGATCAATAACCCCTGCCAAAGTAATTTATACATAAGCGTTCCCCCGAAAAAGTCCCATCCCTGAAGGAGAATTCCTGAGCGGGAAGTAGACAGACCGAAGGCTTCC
The DNA here is from genome assembly GCF_049310205.1 of Endozoicomonas sp. ALC013. Lineage (NCBI taxonomy): Bacteria > Pseudomonadati > Pseudomonadota > Gammaproteobacteria > Oceanospirillales > Endozoicomonadaceae > Endozoicomonas > Endozoicomonas sp. ALC013. Next base: position 10,260 of record NZ_JBLYNS010000100.1, read on the forward strand.
CGTATTTACAGCACATGTCTTAGCAGCAGAAATGAAAGCATACCCAGGATGACGGTCAGTAATGTGTTCCTGGTCATCAGGGCAAGAAATACTACGATAATGCCGGCAATCAGATAATGGTTGCCCATGGACAGGCTGAGCTGATCCTCACGAATAAAGACAATCGGTGCCGCAATGGCGGTCAGCACGGCGGGTGCGGAAAAACTCAATGCCTGCTGAACCGTGTCACTGAGTTTGAGGGGGAGCCATGGCTCCATCAGGAGGAAGCGGCTGCCAAAAACCAGGGCCGCTACGATGAACAGAATAACCCAGGTATCCATTAGCTTTCTCCTCTGTCAGTGGCTTTGGCACAGGCAAAACCAGCCACCATGGCCAGGGGGGCTGAGATCAGCAGGCCGGCCTCAATCTGCATTACCTGACAAATGACCGATGTTACCAGCGCAGTGAGGACACAAACCAGTACCGGGGCATTTTTGATGCTCGGGATAACAAGGGCGAGGAATGTGGCAGCAATGGCGAAATCCAATCCGAGGGCATCAAGATTTTCAAAGCTTGCGCCAGCGATGATGCCGCCAAGGGTGGCAAGATTCCAGCCAAGATAAAAGCATAATCCTCCTCCCAGTGCGTACCAGCGGTCAAAGCGTTTCAGCTGACCGGGGTTGGCAATGGCGAACAGTTCATCGGTTAACAGGAAGCCCAGGGCGAGACGCCATTTGAGCGGCAGCGGGCTGATGTTCTTCCGCATCACCATGGAGTAAAGGAAGTGGCGGGAGGTAATAAGCAGGGCTGAAATCAGAATGCTGCCTAAACCCACTCCGGCCTGGATCATGCCCATAATGGCCAGCTGAACGGCACCGGCGAAAATAATGCCTGACAGTGCCTGGCTCTGAACCGGGTCAAAGCCCGACTCAATAGCCAGCGATCCGGTCAGGATACCCCAGGGCAGGACCGCGACAGTCAGCGGAATAATGGCTGCGGCACCCTTGAAAAAAGCCCTGACTTTTTCATCGTTGCTCGAGTGGTGAACAATTTCAGCCTGAGACATACAACACACTTCCTTAACAATTCATCCTCATAACTGAAGATTCTGGAATCTTACAATCTTGAACAGTTTAGACATTCGGCAAGAAGAATAGTTTGTGATGGTTGTAAAAAAGTCCATTCAAGGGGCGGAATCACAGTAACCACTGTTTTCATTCTTGTTCGCCAGAGCAAGAGCATCGTACAAAAAACATCACCGGAGATGCAAGGCACAAGCTGCCCGCAGTAAGAAGCGTGGATTCTGGCGTCAGCAGTTGCCTGCAACAGGCAGATAAGCCCTTGATTAAAGGGAAAATAGTTTTCTAACAATTTAATAGGGAATGCTCGGTCAGCCTCCTGGGAGGCTTTCTGGGAATAGACTCAAACCATCGAAGAGGGAGGAATATTATTGCCCGAGTGGAAGCCATATTGACGCCAGACTTTATCGGGGGCATTGTCTGCGGTCAACAGCTGGTGACATTCAGCGCGTCGGGGCTCCAGATAAGCTCTTAATATGCCAATCCGCATATATTTTTCAGAGCGCATGTGACGGTTGTTGACACGCTCTTCTTCCAGCGACTCCAACTCTTTTGCCGCCTGCCGGTAATCATGCAGAAAGCGCTGTTCCGGCGAACGCCAGAGGTAGGCTGCTGAACGCACCAGCCCCTTGGCGACACCATAACCTGCCAACATGATCATTCCCCCGGCAGTCCCCACTAATGCCCCCACCACCGCCGCTGGGGCGCTAATAGAGAGTGACGGTATCAGGGTAACCATGGAGAGACCCCCGGTCAGCGAAGCCATCAGCAAGACGCCGGATGTCAGCCCCACCAGACCACCCAACAGGCCACTGAGCAGCAGTCGCCGGGTGGTTACGCTGTCATTAACTGCCCTGATGACATTAGCACCAATGATTTTTATGGCGGATGCCAGTTTTTTTAATCGGGAGGGTGATTGTTCATTTACAAGATTGTAATCGCTAACCTTAATGGTGCGCTTTTCCAACGGGACCTGGGCAATGTCTGTAAAATTTTCCTGGGGAGTGGTTAAAGGCGGTACCACAACGACGCTGCCTGACGAGTCAGTTGCAACTTGATCCGGGGGAAGCAAAGGCCCTTGGAAAGGGGGTAATACCTGTTGTGAGTCAAGATGTGGCAACGTCATCAGTCTTTCCCTGTTATGTTTTTATTACATATCAGTCTAGCCATTCAGGGAATACCTGCTGCGGTGGCATTCCATATCAGTTCCCGGTCAAAATGAAGTCCATCAACGGAATAGGACATTTTGACCCGATACTGTTCCCCGGCGACAAAACCTCCAATCGGAAAAACAGCGTGGAGATAACCATCATGGCGATAGTGATTTTTAGAGGCGATTTCCTGCCACGAGCCATCGAGCATCAACTTTTGCAGCTCAAGTTCCCTGTAAAAATAAGAAAGTGGCCGATCAGCAATAAACATAAAACGTCCACGGCCAATATTGCTATTCAGGCCGATAGTTCCCCCTGGTTCAGGATACACCGTAAAATGTGGCTCAACCTGATCATGCCCCTTGAACCTTGCCCAGTAGTAATCCCATAACCTCGCAACACTGATCCCGGTATAATTGATGCCGCCAATGCCGTCCCGGTAGTTCTGCCGGAGCCATGGGTATAACCGGCTGTCCATAAGATTGCTGAACGGATTGACCAGCTGCCGCTCCCAAACGGCTGCTGCCACAATATTACCCTGTCCTTCTTCAAGGTGGCTAAGTTGTACTCTCGATTTCAGCAGTGGTTGCAGCGCCTGATAAACCACATCCAGCGGTGATACCGCAGTAGGATGCACATCGTAGGCTCCCTGGTAATCGTACAGGGCGTATTTGTCGACGATGGTATCCTTGGACGTGGCCAGATGATCCCCCCCACGCCCATCCACCTCGTCGGATAAACTCATCAATAAATTGTCATAAATTTCATCCTCAAAGCCATGAGCCACCATCCCCATAAAATGGGAAACCAGTTTTTTACACTCTGCCAGCTGCAGCTTGTCAGGAGGGCAGGTTTTCTGGACCCGGGAGAAATAGGAACGATGGAATTTCGACCAGTGGCTGATCTCGGCATAAGGATAACCATTCAGGTAACCACCGTCCGGTAGGCCAGAACCAATCACCCACTGCGCCTGGTACTCTTGCAGGATACTCCTCAACGCCGGGTCAGAGACCAACTCAACGGCCTTCTTGCTCATCTGGATATGGACGCTGTGACCGGCACTGAAAGCCTTGATGGCCAGGCAGAGACTGACCAGCAGGACCCATCTGACCCTTGAAAATCTGTTCATGGGAACGCTCCTCAATATCGACTTATTAGTAGTTGTTATTATCGGTCGATGGAGTGCGATGATGATCTCTTCTGGCCCCTGAAGGAACGGCATTCCTGCGTGAGTATTTTTGCTTCAGCATCTATAGGTAAAATCGGCTTTGATAAATTTCCGACCCGAATTTTCAAGTGCTTTATTTGCTGCATTTATCTTTTCCAGGCGTTCCTGTGTGAACTGTAAATCCTCGGGAATGCTATAATCATTGGCCTCTTTGTAAGTATCGTCTTCCTGTTGGTCAGACAGGCTGGCTTTATTGATCCGTTCATCAATTTTTGTACTGAGTTCGGCTTCTCTGCTTTTTCAGCCTCCTGTGTTGGTGATCTGACAGCACTTACCGGCAGAGTCTGGTGGTCAGGTCAGCTGTAAACCCGGTATACCTGAGGTTCCCCATGGAGTTAAACGAAATACGTTCCCGCCTGACTGATTTGAAAACATCCCATCTTGCGGATGCTGACCAGCGTCTGAGAGTGATGAACTCGGCAATAAGACCGCTTCAGACGGGGCTTAAGCTGATCGGATCGGCCTATACCGTGAACTGTCATAATGACTTTCTCACAGTGATCAAATCAATTCAGGAGGCCCGGTCCGGGGATGTTATTGTTATTGAGACTCAGGGCAGTGTATTAGCCGTGGCAGGGGAGCTGTTATCAACGGCAGCGATGCAAAAAGGGATTGCCGGATTTGTTATTGACGGGGCCTTTCGTGATACGGCATCGGTAAGAGCAATGAATTTCCCGGTTTATGCACACACGTTTACCCCAATGTCAGGCACGTCAAAACGGATATTTCATACCCGGGAGGTTGTTGAGTGTGGCGGTGTAGAGGTTCGTCCGGGTGAGATTATCTTCGGTGATGATGATGGGGTACTGGTTTTATCTTTGGAAGAAGCAGCGCATTTGATTCCTGTCGCTGAAGAGATTAAGGCCAGAGATGAACGGGTACTTGCCAGGCTTCAGGAGGGGGTTTCACTGTATGACCTGATCAATTTCGATGAACACTGGCAAAAAATAGAGGCCGGTGAAAAAAGCGAACTGACATTTACGGTCGACCAGGGGTGAAGTGCAACCAGTGCATAACTCACTTCAAGGCGGAATATTGCCTGAGCGGCTTGCTGCTGGTTGGAACAATGCAGCTCTGAATCGGATGAGTTGCTGTTTAATCGGGAAAATGCCTTCCTTAAATCTGTATTTTACTCCAGCGCCGTGAGCGCCAGACAACCAGGAAGCTGACGGAGGTAATCATTCTCTGCAGTATGGGTACTGACCAGACGGCGGTAAGTCCAAACCCCAGAACAGGGCCTATAAGCCAGCACAGCGGCAACAGAATCAGCCACTGTGCAACAAATCGGATATAGAGCACCGTTCGGTTGGCACCCGCTCCCAGTAAAGCCTGAATAAAGACCAGGGAGGGCGCATCCAGAACAATGCCTATGCCGGTTAACTGCATCGGGATTGAGCCCATTGCCAGTAGTGAAGGGTCATGGAGAAAGAGCGACAGCACAGCCTCCGGTGTAAAAATCAACGGCAGGCTCAGTACCAGTAACACGGCGCTGGCTGTATACATGACTTCCTGCCCCCAGCGCCAGGCAACCTCTGGCTCCCGGGCTCCCAGACTCTGGCTGACCAGGGTATTGGCAGCCATGCCCAGACCCAGACCCGGCAGTATCAGCATCAGGGAGGTATTCATCAACACATGGGCGATGGCCATTTCACGGATACCTAATTGGGCAACAATGGCAAACAGCATCATCATGCCAAGGGCAAACAGGGTCTGTTGCAGGGAGTCAGGAATCGCCAGAAGAACCAGGCGCTTTAAGGCCGGCCAATTTCTCCAGTGCGTCAGGAATCCGAATTTTCTGGCTCGCTTATTCAGTATCCGGAAATTAAGCAAGGCTCCCAGGTACATGGACAGCAAGGTTCCCAGGGCCGCTCCCTGCACGCCCAGGGCAGGCAGGCCAAGCTTTCCGTAGATCAGGATAAAGCTGAAGATCACATTGCAAATATGGGTGCAGACCAGCAGTTTCAGAAAACCGTTTGGCTCACCAATGCCGTTCCAGAAACCTCGAAATGAGAGGTTCATGGCGGCTGCGGTAAGGGCCATGACCCGAATCTGAAAATAGTCCGTTGCGTCCCCTTTAAAGGTGGGAGATCCCTGATCAAATAACGCCAGCAACCAGGGGGAAGTGATGACCAGGATAATACTGACTGGCATGGCAAAGCAGAAGGCAATGATCAGTCCATGATTGGTTGGCATGGCACATTCATCAAAACGGCCTGCACCAACACGGCGGGCAACCTGAGCCTGGACAGCCGCTGAAAGGCCGGTCATCAACGATAGCGCTACAAAATTCGCATAGCTGCCAGCACCAACAGCGGCAAGGGCACCTTCTCCCAGGGGACCCACCAGTGCGGCATCAACAAGGTTGATCATGCTCTGGGAGAGCATGGCCAGCATGATGGGTACGCCTAACTGAAAAATGGTGGCAAGCCTTTGCTTCATTAAGCTAAATATCTCCAGCATTTATGAACTATCGGGCAAAAAAAAGTCCAATAAAAAACCGCACAGAAACCTGAAATTATTATGAACATAACATCATCAAAACCGCTATGTGTACAGGATTTACAAGAAGCCATTGCCGATGTTGCCAATAAACCATTGGTCACCAGTCATTTTGAACGCAAAAACACGGTATCCTTGTTCAGATCTATACAAGACAGAACGATCACTGGCATTAGAATATCAGGTTCTGTGTCCGATAATCTGCAGTTTTTATCAACACTTGAAAACCGACAACTATTAACCACAGCTGAGGTCATGGCATTGTCACGGGCTGTTGTCAATGGAGAGTGCATTATTAGCCCGGAACAGTGCAAATTTCCCCTGAGTATTAACCTGTTAAGATGGCTCAGTGGGTTCCTGCGGATTATGGAGCGATCGCCGTTAGTGAAAATGGCCGTTGAGAAAATTATCATTGATGCTCCGGTTCATTCAGCCGTTGATTTTTTAATGTCTGAAATGCCGAATGAAAATAAGGATAACGTGGAAGATTTCCTCAAAATAAATGTTATGACCAGTATGCTGAAGTCACACAGCCAAATGAAGTCGGTGAAGGACCAGTGTGATAAATATATCTCTGAAAATCAAAGCTCAATGACTGATGAAGAAAAGAAGCTCTATCTCTATGGGCTATTGTTACCCTTTTGGGATGATTGGGAAGAAGATAATCAAAGTTCTTTATTGGCACGGAATCAGTTTTTCAAACTTAATTTTTCGTTCCATTACGAACATATGATTAACGTTATTAATCAACTTGATGAGAATATACAATACTCAAGCTGTATGCATGAACGAATTGATCGACTGGGTATCAACAAAGTTTTAATACTGAAAAAAGAATTCTGTGAATTGGTAAGATCGGTCGCATTCCAGCGCTTGCCTGATGAGAATATCCCTTGTCTGGATGATATGGAATTAAACAAACTGTTTGACACAAGAGCACTGCTGGATAGAAGTTATGCAGAGTTCACTAAATACCAGACTGTTGGAAGGGTACGTATGGAAAAAAGTCCGATTGTTCCAATGGCTCTGGCAGAAAAGGATTTAGAACATTTGTACGTTAACTACATGGGCATTCATCTTGAATTAGATTTAGGCGATAAAAGGCGGGCTAATCTGGTGAATTTTATTGGCTTGAATAGTAGATGTTATTCAGCGTTGGGTTCCCGGTTCAATAGTATTAACAAGTATATAGGGGATGTTTACCATAACAAATATGTTGAGCTTTGCTATACAGCATTTCAAGACTGGTTCAGGGATCATAAGACCACAAAGTTAGAAACTATGAGTTGCTTTCATCAATTGTGGTGTGATGATTATTCAAAAATGAATGATATAAAATGGTTTGTATCAATAATCGCCCGGGCTGGATTGATGCCGGGTAATTGTATCTGGTTCTCTGATAACCCGTCGTTGATCTGCCCTGAGTGTCATTTTAAAGAAAATCTCAAAAAAGTCGAAAAGTCCGGGCTGAGTAACATACCAGAAACAATCAGGCAGTTCGCATCAGAGTTGATAGGTCTGTTGCAACATCACAGTGAGCGTGATTGTCATTTGGCGCAGAGTATAGATCCTCAACGATTGTGGAATGAAAAGTATGAGGGCAAACTGCCCTCCGGTTACTTTTGAGACATTGAAATGTGCAATTTATTTTGGAAATACCCCTTATCAGGTCTAGCAGACAAGATTGGGGTGGATCCAGCGTTCAGCTTCTTTTAAAGACCAGCCTTTGCGTTCAGCGTATACCTCCAACTGGTTTTTATCGATTGATCTGGTTGGCAGGCCAGAAGCCTGTGGTTCCCCGGGTACTGATCAACTTTTCGTTGACCAGTTTATCCAGCATGTATGAACTATCAGTATAAAAAAGAGTCCAAAATCGGCGGTTGATCAAAAAATACAAACAGGTATTGGATTATTATGGATATAACACCATCTAACCCAATATATTTACAGGATTTACACAGAGCCACTCCCGATGTTGCCAATCAACCATTGGTTAACAGTCAGCTCGAACGCAAAAGCAATGGGGTATCCTTGTTTAAATCTATACAGGACAGGGCTATCACGGGCTACGAAATACCCGGTTCTGTGGCTGATAGCCTCCGATTTTTATCCACCCTCCAAAGTCGACAACTATTTACCCCTGTTGAGGTTTCGGCATTGTCACGGGCTGTTCTCAGGCAGGAGTGCGTTATCAGCCCGGAGCAGTGCAAGTTTCCCCTGAGTATTAACCTGTTAAGATGGCTCAGCGGATATCTGCGGATTATGGAGAGATCACCGTCAGTGAAGCAGGCCGTTGAGAAAATCATCACTGAAGCTCCGGTTCAATCAGAACCTGAATGCGTATTACCAGAGCTCAGCCTGCCACAGTTATACGACGAACTGAGTTCAGTGAAGGCTCAATGTGATGAATATATTACTGAAAATCAAAGCTCAAAAATGATGACTGAGAGAACAAGGAGGCTCTATCTCAAAAGGTTATTGTTACCCTTTAAGGGTACATTGAGAAAATATTCCATAACGACAAGACACCTGACTTGCCTGAACCTGAATATTTGCTTTGACGAATGCAGTTTTGCAAAAATTTATGACAATCTGAAGAAGATGATTGGTGGACTTAAAGAGGCTATCCAATATTCAACATGTATGCATGAACGTATTGATCGTTTGGCTATCAACAAAGTTTTAATTGTTAAAAAAGAATTCTGTGAACTGGTAAAGTTGATCGCATTCCAGCGCTTGCCTGATGAGAATATCCCCTGTCTGGATGATATGGAAATAAACAAGCTGTTTGACACAGAGGCACTTCGCGATAGCAGTTATGCAGAGTTTATCAAATTCACAACAGTTGATGATTTATATACTTCGCAAGGGGAGGAAACTCCAATTGCCCTATCAAAAAAGGACTTGCAACATTTGCACATTAACTACCTGGGCGCTCACCTTGAGTTAGATTTTGAATATCAAAACCAGGGGGACCTGGTGGATTTTATCGGCAGTGAACGTTATTCAGCGTTGGGTTCCCGGTTCAATAGTTATGATAAGCGTATAGGGGACGTTTACCTTAAACAATCTGTTGAGTGGTGCTACGCGGCATTTCATTACTGGTTTAAGGGTAATAAAGTTGATATCTATGATTTTGTAAATGATCAATTCCTTCATCAATTGTGGCATCATGATTATTCAAAAGTGGATGAGATAACATGGCTGGTATCGGTAATCGCCCGGGCTGGACTGGTGCCAGGTGATGATCCCGGTTTCTCTGATAACCCGTCATTGACCTGTCCTGCCTGTGGTTTTTCCGAAAATGTCAAAAAAGTCGAAAAGCCAGCTCTGAGTGACATGCCAGAAGCAATCAGGCAATTCGCATCGGAGCTGATACATCTGCTACAACATCACAGGAAGCGTGATTGTCATTTTGCCAGGAGTGTAGATCCTCAACGATTGTGGAATGAAAAGTATGAGGGCAAGCTGCCCTCCGGTTACCAGGTCTAATTGGCT
>NZ_JBLYNS010000101.1:0-19611 GCF_049310205.1 Endozoicomonas sp. ALC013
ACTCCCTCGTCGGGGCTGTTTAAGATTGTCTCTCTCTGGCAGGAATTTTCCAGAGCAGCGCAGTAGATCCTTTCGGTATGAGGCACGTTAGATCATTGGCGCAGTGAATTATTAAATAATCACCATCGGGGCTAAATTTGGCCCCTCTAACGCGATGATCCAAGATTATCAGTTCTTCATCTATCCATTCACCATCATCACCCTTGCACCAGAGTTGCACAAAACCCGGCTTGTGATGATCCTGCTGAATGTCTTTGCTGCCATAGGTCAGAAAGCGGTTATCTGTCCCATTAAATTCGGCACCTCTGAGGCCATAGCCATCAGGGATGGTCACAGCATGTTTGATCCACTTGCCATCGTCATTGCGCCAAAGGATGTAGGATTCAGAGTCTGTGGTAAAGTGAAGGGCACAGGCCATACGCCCTGAGGGTGCAAACCGGCTGTCATCGACTCTGCCTTCAAGTTGAACCACCAGCTGTTCCTGCCATTGGCCCTGGCTGTCGAGGCTCTGGATTTTCACCGTGTTATCATTAAGGCTGCTGGTCAGTACACTGTCCTCCTGATGGTTGAAGGCAGCGTTGTCGATGGCTCCCTGATGACGTATCCATGCCTTGTTAATCAGGTTGCCTTCCCCGTCATCACCCCAAATGCAAACGTCACTGGTTTGCTTGCCGTAGCTCAGGAGAAAATTCTCGAAGGGGCTGAAGATGGCTGTGTCACTGCCGATGTGCCTGAAGAACTGACCTTTATCCAAAGTGTCATCATTACGGTTGCAGTTACAGAGTATAAAAGCACCACGATTGAGATAGGCCAGTAATTTACATCCGGAGGGGCTGAAGTCGACATAATTGCAACCCGGAATCGTTTTTTTAGCTACCCAGTCACCGTTATTGTCATAACCGGAGATTATAACGTTTTTGGCTGTGTCTCTGGTCAGTGCATGCTGCTCATCACTGCTCAGGAGGGCAGCTTTGAGTTCCACGTGGCTATGCATGACCGTTTTCACCTTAAGACAGTTGTTCTCATCGTTAAAGCCCCAGATGGTCGCTGATCTGTTGTTATTGAGGGTCAGTAAATAATTGTTCGTGGTCTTGAAGGGCGGTTTCTTAAGCTCAGTTTGCATGGCGCAAATGATCTCTAATGGCTGGCGTTGTCGGGTCCACCGGCCGTTACTGTCCAGACGCAGTACGTTGATTTTGAGATTCCTTGGGTCGAAGGTCACAATTTTATCATGCAACGGGCTGAAACTTGCAGTCACTGGCGGATGGTTTTTTTCAAGTGGGTTGTGTGCAAGTGCCGCCACCTCCTCCCAACAGCCATCATTATTCAGCTTACTCACTTTGACATCGCCATCGTCACAGAGGCTCAGAAGCGTATCTTCTGACGGGTTTAGCTGACCAAAAATCTTTTGGGAACCCTCGATCTTCCCGTTCTTCGACCAGTTGCCATCCGGATCTTGTCGCCAGGTTCTCAGACTGAAATCTCTTAAGCTGTCGCAACCCGTGATTAACAGATTCTTACCCGTTGGGCTGATACTGACCTCCTGAATATAACAACCAAAGCTGGCCTTCAGTTTGAATTCAAGACGATTTGTCCGGCATTGAAAAATGTCACTCTTCCGGGGGGTAACAGAGCCAGGCTCAATACGACTATCGCCCGGTATCATCCCGGTATGGGGCTGTTCATGGGGTTGCGATGCATCGGCCACACTGGCGTCTGGTGAAACATAACTGGTGGAAAAATTCAGCCTGACAATGTTCGGTTTACGATCACCAATATCTGTATCTGTGATGGCCACCCATCCGGGTGGTAAATCCAGTTTCAACCGTTTGAGCGATTGAGTCTGTTTGGGGACTTCTGAAATACTTTTGTTAAATTTAGCCACTAACCTGGATACTGGCTCCAGACCGTTAATTAATGCCTGTTGGTCTTTTGCCAAATTCCTTGTGGTGGCGTTACCAAGCGAACCGCTGAAGTGACTCTGTGCTGATGGTTCCATAATAACTCCGGTATATTGCCGCAAAGTGAATTTACAGGACCATTGATCAGTAGCATCCAATGGATATTTGACTCGTCATGCTGTTGCCTGTCTGAGTCATCAGTATCTGAGCTGTAGATCAGTAAACAGGGAAAAAGTTCCTGCCTTAGGCATTTTCCGGTACTCTGAAGGTTTGTTTGCATACAAATGGTTCAGTTTCGTTATAATTCCGGGTTTTCTCTGGTCATTAGCGTGTCTTTATGGCTTGAATTTTTCAGGTAAGGATAGACATTGATAACCGGCTGGATACAGAAATGGTGCTGTTTCTGAGCATTTTCTGGAAACTGTCCTATTGTTTTGATTCCCATGATGAGTGTGTTTTATGCAGAGTATCTCCCAGCGTATAGCTGAAGAGTTGGGTGCCAGACCTGAACAGGTCACCAGTGCTGTACAGCTGCTTGATGATGGCTCTACGGTGCCTTTCATTGCCCGTTATCGAAAAGAGGTCACCGGAGGTCTGGACGATACTCAGCTGAGAACGCTGGAAGAACGTCTTCGTTATCTGCGAGAGCTGGAAGAGCGCCGTGAAGCCATTCTGAAGAGCATTACCGAACAGGACAAGCTGACGCCTGAACTGGAAAAAGATATCCGCTCTGCAGAGACCAAAACCCGCCTGGAAGACCTTTATCTTCCCTATAAGCCCAAACGCCGTACCAAGGCTCAGATTGCCCGTGAGGCGGGTCTGGAGCCTCTGGCCGATCTGCTGTTTGATACCCCGGAAAAAGCGCCTGAGGTGGAAGCAGCGGCGTTTGTTGACGCAGATAAGGGAGTCGAGGATACCAAGGCGGCTCTGGAAGGTGCCCGCTATATCCTGATGGAACGTTTCAGCGAGGATGCCGAGCTGCTGGGTCAGCTGCGTGAGCTGCTTTGGAATGAAGGTATCCTGAGCAGTCGTGGCGTTGAGGGTAAAGAAGAGGAAGGTGCCAAGTTCCGGGATTACTTTGAACACGATGAGCCACTGAAAACTGCTCCGTCCCATCGGGCGCTGGCCATCTTCCGTGGACGAAATGAAGGGGTATTGCAGGCTAACATCCGCCTCGCCAATGAGCCGGAAGACCGTCGTGAAACCCATCCCTGTGAAAAGCTGGTGGCTGATTTCTGGAAGGTTGAGCATAAAGGCCGGGCGGCAGATGACTGGTTGAAGGATGTGGTGCGCTGGACCTGGCGGGTCAAGCTGCTGTCTCAGTTGGAAACCGAGTTAATGACTCGCATCCGCGAAAATTCTGAAGATGAAGCCATCAAGGTGTTTGCCAAGAACCTGAAAGACTTGCTGCTGGCGGCACCTGCTGGCCTCAGGCCAACCCTGGGTCTGGATCCGGGCTTGAGAACCGGTGTGAAGGTTGCCGTGGTGGATGGTACGGGTAAATTGGTCGAGCATACGACTATTTACCCCCATGCTCCCCAGAAGAAATGGAAGGAGGCCCTTGGCACTCTGGCCACCCTCTGTCTGACCCATCAGGTTGAGTTGGTCAGTATCGGTAATGGCACGGCATCCCGTGAAACGGACCGCCTGGCTGCTGAACTGATGCGCAGCTATCCAAAACTGGGCTTGACCAAAATTGTGGTCAGCGAAGCCGGTGCATCCGTGTACTCTGCATCTGAACTGGCTGCCCGTGAATTCCCGGACCTGGATGTTTCTATCCGTGGTGCCGTATCCATCGCCCGTCGTTTACAGGACCCTCTGGCCGAACTGGTTAAGATTGAGCCGAAATCCATCGGGGTGGGCCAGTACCAGCATGATGTCAGCCAGATCAATCTGTCCCGCTCTCTGGAAGCGGTAGTTGAGGACTGTGTAAACGCGGTAGGTGTTGATCTTAATACCGCTTCCAGCGCCCTGCTGGCACGCGTATCGGGCCTTAACCGAACTCTGGCCGACAACATCGTTGCCTATCGCAATGAAAATGGTGCCTTCAGAAGTCGTAAGGACCTGCAAAAGGTGGCTAGGTTCGGTGCTAAAACCTTCGAGCAGGCCGCAGGCTTCCTGAGAGTAATGAATGGTGATAACCCTCTGGACAGTTCTGCCGTTCACCCTGAGGCGTATCCGGTGGTAGAGAAGATTGCCAACCAGTCAAGCCGGGATGTGCGAGCCCTGATCGGGGACTCGGCGTTCTTAAAGGGCCTGAATGCGGCGGACTTTACCGACGAAACCTTTGGTCTGCCCACCGTTACTGACATCATCAGTGAGCTGGATAAGCCTGGTCGTGACCCGCGCCCGGATTTCAAAGCCGCCGAATTCAAGGATGGCATTGAAGATATCCGCGATCTGAAGCTGAATATGGAACTGGAAGGCGTGGTCACCAACGTGACAAACTTTGGTGCGTTTGTGGATGTTGGCGTCCATCAGGATGGTCTGGTGCATATCTCCGCGTTGTCTGAAAACTTCGTTAAAGATCCCCGTGAAGTGGTAAAAGCCGGCGATATCGTTAAGGTCAAAGTCATGGAAGTGGACGTTGCACGTAAGCGTATCGGACTTTCCATGCGGATGTCGGATAAGGCCGAAGAGCGTGCTGAAGCTCGCCAGCAACCACGGCAAGCCAGAACCGAAAAGCCTGCAGCTCGCAGCAAGCCACAGAAAGCCGGTCAGTCCGGAAATCGTGGTAAAAAGCAGGATTCAGGTGGTACTTTTGCCGACTTGTTTGCCAATGCGAAACAACTTCGCAAGTAAACAAACTCAGAGAATAAAGCCGGTTTTGACAGTGTCTGCAAAGACACTGTTAACGGCGATGTTTGCCTGCCAACGAAAGAGCCAGACAAGCCTTTGTCTGGCTTTTTTTAGGGGATTTAGACAATTCAGGCTGGTATTATATGGACGACAGGACGAGGCTGTCGCACAGGCTCCCGGGCCAAAACGTAATATGCCAGGAATGATTACCCTTCGCAGTTTCGGAAAATGCCGTTGATCTGTCTTTTGCGACAACCTCAGGCGGTGGTCAGCTGCTAAGCTGATTGCTATTTTATCAGGCTCATTCAGGTTGTCTTGCCCGGTTTGAAGCTGAGTACTTATGAGAGTTCGTTCATGGTGTCGTGGTCGCGGGTATCCGTGTTGCCAATTACAATCATCTCTCTGAACGAATGTTATAGATAATTATTATTGGATCTGTACCTTGGCTACTGAGTATCAGGATCGTCTGGAGCTTTTCCAGTCCAGTGCTAACCATTCAGTTCTTCATGGCATCTGCCATGGTATTGAGCGTGAAAGTCTCAGGGTTACCTCAGATGCCCGTCTTTCCCGGAAAAGTCATCCTGAGAAACTGGGGCGTGCATTAACCCACCCTTATATCACCACTGACTATTCTGAAGCATTGCTTGAATTCATAACACCGGTGCACAGCCGCATCAGCGATACGCTCTCCTTTCTGGAGCAGCTGCACCAGTATACCTGCCAGAATATGGCAACAGAGTTCCTCTGGGCCGGCAGTATGCCGCCGCTGCTGGAAGGGGATGACAGTATTCCTATCGCGCAGTATGGGAGTTCCAATATCGGGGTAATGAAAAGTGTTTATCGTGAAGGGCTCTTGCATCGCTATGGCAAGCCAATGCAAACCATTGCCGGTATTCACTACAACTTCTCTATGCCAGAAGAGTTCTGGGCCCTGTTACAGCAGTCCTCCGGACAAGAGGAGATCAGCGCTCAGGACTTCAGGTCAGCGGGTTATTTTTCCCTGATCCGGAATTTTCTGCGTTACTCGTGGCTGCTAATGTACCTGTTTGGGGCCTCTCCAGCCGTTAGCCGAAGTTTTTTTGCCGATAGCGGGGTTCAGTCAGGCCTGCAGGCGCTGGATAAAGACTCGCTTTTTCTTCCTTATGCGACGTCGTTACGTATGAGCGATATGGGGTACAGCAATCACGCCCAGTCTTCCCTGAAAATTTGTTACAACACACTGGAAGAGTACGTGGACAGCCTTTCCAGCGCCATTCGCACACCATACCCTCCCTATGAAGCCATTGGTCTGAAACAAGACGGTAAATACCTGCAACTGAATACCAACCTGTTGCAGATAGAGAATGAATATTACAGCACCATTCGCCCCAAGCGGATTGCCCGTTCCGGTGAAAAACCAGTGACCGCCCTGCGCAACGAAGGCGTTGAATATGTTGAGGTACGTTGCCTTGATATCAACCCCTTTGAACCAATGGGACTGAGCGAGCAGGATGCCCATTTTCTGGATGTTTTCCTGGTCTACTGTTCGTTGCAGAACAGCAATCCTATTCATGCCGATGAGTGTGATGAGGTCAGCAATAATTTCAAAACAGCGGTTACAGAAGGCCGCCGTCCGGGTGTCGAGTTAAGACAGCAAGGGCAGCCTGTCCTGCTCCAGGGCTGGGGGATACAGCTGCTGGATGAAATGTCTCCCATTGCTGAGATTCTTGACCAGGCAAACGAATCATCAACGTTTGTTGAGAGCCTGTGTGCGCAAAGAGAAAAGCTGAAAGATGCCGCTTTAACCCCTTCTGCGCAGGTGCTTAATGCCCTTGAAGCTGGAGATTCCGGTTATCTTGAGTTGATGATGTCTTTATCGGAAAAGCACTCCAAACGCTTCTCTGAGCATGATCTGAGCGATGAACGAATAGCCTACTTTGAACAGCTAGCCCAGCGCTCTATTGCTGATCAGCTGGCAACAGAAAACAATGATAGCCGTGACTTTGATACATTCCTGCAGGAATATAAGGCAGCAGAATAGTTCCTGAACCATTGCCTTTAGTCAGTCGCCGGTAGAAAGGACTCTCTGGCGAATGTCTGAGATTAGAGCGTGGCAGTGAGGGTGGCAGAAATTAATAGACAGTACCCGGCTCCATCTTTAAATCAGACTTTGGAAAGTTGCTTTTATCTGGATGAAATCAGGATACTGCCAGCAGTATCTGAACTAGTATCAGAATCTGGAAATTAAAATAATTTTTTTTAATTAAATGGTTTTTTTTTAGTTGAAAAAGTTGTTGGACTACCATGAAAACTCCCTGAAACCATTGGATTCATAACGTTCCTGCAAAACTTGCAATTTAAATTGTGTTGTGTTTTGAAAAATAAACGCTTGCCGCAAAAAATTCACTGTCATAACCTAGCATCTGAGCTGCCTGACAAAGGCGCTTACGAGGTCCCCATTCACGCAGAAGAGATCTAATTGTTAAAGAGGAACTGTCTATCATGCTGGAGGGTTGCCAAACGGCTAAAGAACGTTGGGGAGGTGTATCAGAAATTATTGATCGCTGGCTCAACGAGCGTCAGGAGCTCATCGTCCTTTACTGCTCCATCAATGGAATGGATCAATTTGATGATGACAAGCGTCCGGTAGTCAGTAAATTGAAGGAACTGTGCCAGATCCTGGTGGATTATGCGTCAGCTGGTCACTTTGAGGTTTACGAGCAGTTGATTCAGGAAGCCCGGGAATTTAATGATGGGGGCGTTGAACTGGCTCATACGGTGCTGCCAAAGCTTGAAGAGAATACCTCAAGATGTTTGAAGTTCAATGACAGTTGTGAATCAATCAGCTCTCTGCAGAAACTTCAGGTCGCCGTATCGGAATTAGGTGAAACGCTGGCAGAGCGTTTCAGTCTTGAAGATAAAATGATAGAAACTCTGCATGAATCCCATCGGGAAAGGCTCACGGGATCATGATGTTCAGATCAGATGAGGACAAACTGTATTCAGACTATACAGACGTTTTGTCCTCATTTCATTTTTAACTGCTTTTGTTCACATCCCTGAGTTCTACCTTGAAAATAATTGCCTCATTAGGTCCGATGATTCCGGGAATACCGCTGGAGCCGTAGGCCAGAGTCGAGGGAATAAAAAGCTCCCAGGTAGAACCTTCAGGCATTTTCTGTATTCCTTCTGTCCAGCCCGCGATAACCCGGTTTAACTGGAAAGTGGCGGGTTGGTTTCGAGTGTATGAGCTTTCGAAAAGGGTTCCGTCTATCCGGCGGCCTTCATAGTGAACGGTTACATGATCAGTAAGGGATGGCTTGATGCCAGTACCTTTTGTCAGTACCCGGTACTGCAAACCGCTTTCCAGCACAACAATGCCTGGTTTTTTGCTGTTTTCTGTCATAAAAAGCTGGCTTTTTTCCAGGCTCTCCTGCGCTGCTGCCTGGTACTGAACCTGTTCAAGGTTTTTCTTTTGCACCTGCGCTAAATCTATAAAGTAGGTGACTTCATCCTGTGACAGCTGTAAAACCTGGTTGCCAATATTATCCTCTACCCCCTGGATAACGGCGTTAACATTGATCCCATCAAATTGTTTCAGTTGCTCTGCCATGGACACTCCGAGGCTATAGCTTAATTTGTCATTGTCTGTTTCCAGAGCGGCAAATGAACACAGTGAGTAAGTGAACAGGGTAACGCTGGCAAGCGCTTTGAAGATCATATTTACACTCTTTCTGATAAATTTGTATCCTGCGTTTTGGCACAGTCTTTTCAGTACAGGTAACTCTGAGCCCTATCATTTAGTAAATTTGTTTTTTTGGCAACCCCGGACGAGGGTTGTGTAATGAAAAAGTGCCTTATTTAAAGTGTTTTTCGAGATAATGAATATGAAAAATACACGTCCTCTTCTATCTATCTGTTTTAGGAAAATGGAATTTAATTAGAAAAAAAACAGAGAGAAAGCTAAAAAAAAATTTGCAGATGACGAATAAGCACTCTATGTTGGAATTAAAACTGGATATAAATTATTCAGTTTTTATTACGATGTACTAACTACTAGTAGATTGGTTAAATTAAAACGAGGGACGACCCAATGCCTGCAACAAGGAAGACTGCAGCTAAAAAAAGCACTGTCAGGAAGGCTGCTGCTAAAAAAGCTCCTGCTAAAAAAACCACTGCCAGCAAGACCGTTAAAAAGGTCGACATGGTGAAAAAGTGGGAAAAAGAAATCGACGCACTGAAGAAAAAGCTGGAAAAAGCCAAAGAAGCCTTGAAAAAGGCCAAGGCCAGTGCCAAGAAAGCTACTGCTAAAAAAAGCACTGCTAAAAAAGCCACTGCCAAGAAAAAGGTAGCGGTAAAGAAGAAAACTACTGAGAAGAACGCCACCGTCAAAAAGGCGGCAGCCAAGAAAAAGACAGTAACCAAGAAAAAAGTGGCTGTTAAGAAGAAACCAGCGGCCAAGAAGAAAGTAGTAGCAAAGAAGAAACCTGCCACTAAAAAGAAAGTAGCTGCCAAGAAAAAGCCAGCAGCCAAAAAGGCAGTTGTGGCTAAGAAGAAGCCTGTAGCTAAAAAGAAAGTGGCCGCTAAGAAAAAGCCAGCAGCCAAAAAAGTAGCTGCCAAGCGGAAGGCTCCAGCCAGAAAAGCAGCTGCAAAAAAGTCCCCTGCTAAAAAGAAGTAACATAGTTGGTAACTCGAAGCTCTAAAGGGGGAATTCTATTCCCCCTTATTATTTTTGTATCTTCACTCTTTTCTCCTCTCTAGATATTCGATTCCTCTGAGTTACCTGTCCGCATTGAAAGACAGTTGTCACTTAATCTTCGCAAACCCGATACCTCAGTGAAAGCAGTTACCAGGAACCAACCCAAAAACTGTGGCTGGGACATGACTCATGATGAAAGTACCTGGGCTGATAGGTTTTGGATCTTTGCCCTGATTTGAAATGAGTCTGATCGATAGCTATTACGGTAATAGCATTCATACACGCTATTTCCTTGAAATAAGTATCGGGAACTAAAATCTGCAAATACAGTCTGAACAGAATAAAACAAAAGGGTATTTAACATGATTGATGGAATCAACCCTTTCACGATCCAGACAAGCAGCCCGGAAGCAGAAAAATGTTCTGTCTGCCTGATGGCCTTCGGCAGAGATGTGGCTACTCTCGTCACTGGCGTGTGTAAACACACCTTTCACACTGATTGCCTTAAAAATTCTCTCATTGCACAAAAACAATTCGCAAATAGGACTACCTGTCCACTTTGCAGAACGGATTTATCGAGTTTGGCAAAAGCATTAGTCAATTCAGCTACCACGGGCCAAGGGGAGCATGGGCAGGGCAGGCCTGACTCAGTGCCCCAGCGGGATATCAACCAGAATGCTCTTGTTTATGTAGATCGCATAAGGGAGCAACAAAGGGAACGCGCAAGGGCGCGCTACCAAAATGACCCTGCTTATGCACAGTACCAGAGGAGGCGACAAAGTACATACCAGGCGGCGCGTAGCCAAATTGATCCTGTTTACGCCGAGCGTGAAAGGGCACGCAAAAGGGAGCTGCAAAGGGCACGTTATCGGAATGATCCCGCTTACGCAGAGCGCGAAAGGGAACGTAAAAGGGAGTATAGGCAGCGCCAAAGGGAGCGTTACCAGAATGAGCCTGCTTACGCAGAGCGCCAAAGGGAACGTGAAAGGGAGTATAGGCAGCGCCTAAGGGAGCGTCACCAGAATGACCCTGCTTATGTCGAGCACCAAAGGCAACGCCAAAGGGAACGTGAAAGGGAGTATAGGCAGCGCCAAAGGGAGCGCCAACAGAATGACCCTGCTTATGCCGAGCACCAAAGGCAACGCCGGAGGGAAAGTAATAGGGCTCGCAGGGAGAGAAACCAGAGAGTCAATCAATTGCAATCGGTTGCAACGGTAAACTCTGTAGCAACAAGGGTGCTGGGCACGAATCAAACGAACGAAAGCACTAATTAATCCTTTCCTACCGGTCATCGACTCTTGGGAGTTACTATAGATAAATTGAACAAGGTGTTTAAGATTTGGCTTTTTGTTCAAAGAATTTTTTGCCTTCTCTGAGCTGGCGGTTTATACCGTCACCCAGTCTTTGCTGCTTCGATGATACCCTCTTGCAGGTAGCAGTATGTTTTTTCCGGCGTCACGATAGGCCTCTCCTTTATTATTAGCCTGATCGGTCGTCCACAATTAGACCATGTCAATGATCACATTGAATTCCATCAGCCTTTTAAGGTCTGGCAAGCTCCTTCTGGAGAATGCATCAACAATTATCCATTCCGGTCAGCACGTTGGCCTTGTGGGTGCTAATGGGTGTGGCAAATCAAGCCTGCTTGCGTTGCTTACCGGAGATTTGCAACCTGATAAAGGTGAACTCGCGTTTGATAAGGGGCGTGGACTGGCGCATATGGCTCAGGAAATTGATGTCCTGGACCGAAATGCCGTGGATTATGTATTGGATGGTGATATTGAGCTGCGCCGGATAGAGCAGGCGATTACTGAGGCAGAAGCGGCAGGAAAGCACGAAAAACTGGCCGATCTCCATGAGCAACTGCTGAGTGCCGATGGTTACACAGCCCGTTCCCGGGCAGAACAGTTGCTGCATGGATTGGGCTTTAATCACCAGGTACTGAACAAAAATGTCCGCGACTTTTCCGGTGGATGGCGGATGCGCCTGAATCTGGCCAAGACCTTGATGTGCCCGTCAGACATTATGTTACTGGATGAACCCACCAACCATTTGGATCTTGATGCCATTGTCTGGCTGGAAAACTTTCTCAAGCGATACCCGGGAACGTTGCTGGTTATTTCCCATGACCGGGATTTTCTCGATGCCATTACGGATCACACACTCCATATAGAACATCAGACACTGTTCCAGTACCGTGGCAACTATTCAGCTTTTGAGCACCTGCGCGCACAGCGACTGCAACAGCAGCAGGCTGCCTTTGAGAAGCAGCAGAAACTGCGGGCTCATATGGAAAAATTTGTTGAACGTTTCAGGGCCAAGGCGACCAAAGCCAAGCAGGCTCAAAGTCGCCTGAAGGCGCTGGCAAGGCTGGAAGATATTTCAGCGGCCCATGTGGATTCACCGTTCTCTTTTGCCTTTCCGGAAGCCGATAAGATGTCTGCACCGTTACTGGTACTGGATACGGCTGAGCTCGGTTATGGTGATAAGCCGTTATTAAAACTCAGCATCAATATTCAACCTGGCAGCCGTATCGGGCTCCTTGGTGCGAATGGCGCTGGTAAGTCAACCCTGATCAGAACACTTGCCGGGGAATTGCCACTGATTTCGGGCAAGGTCCATCTGGGAGAACACTTAAGCATTGGCTACTTCGCCCAGCACCAGCTGGAGAGTCTGGATTTCAATGCCAGCCCTCTGCTTCATCTGCAAAGGCTTTCGCCGGAGGCCAAAGAGCAGACGTTGAGAAACTTTCTTGGCGGGTTTGGTTTTCATGGTGATAAGGCCCTGGAGTCGATTCAGGGGTTTTCCGGTGGTGAGAAAGCGAGACTGGCTCTGGCGATCATTGGCTGGCAGAAGCCAAACCTGTTGCTGCTTGATGAGCCAACCAACCATCTTGATCTTGATATGCGTCTGGCCCTGACCATGGCCTTACAGTCATTTGAGGGGGCGGTGATTCTGGTTTCCCATGACCGAAACCTGATTCGCAGCACCACCGACGAGCTTTATCTGGTTCATGATGGCCGGATGGAAGAGTATTCAGGTGATCTGGATGACTACAGCCAATGGCTGGATCATCTTCGCTCTAAGGAACGTAATGAATCCCGAAGCGCCAGAAACGAAGAGAATGGCGGGGAACTGGTTGGCTCTTCACAACAGAACGCACAACAGAAGAAAGACATACGACGCCAGGAGGCTGAAAGGCGAAAAGCACTAAGGCCGTTGAAGCAAAAAGCGGAGCAACTGGAAAGTCAGCTGGAAGACCTGCAATCGTCCCTTGAACAGGTTGAAGAACGGCTCTCTGACCCTTTGATATACGAAGAAACCGCCAAAGAAAAATTGAAAGAGCTGCTAACCCGGCAAACAGCACTTAAACAGCAAGCCCTGGAAATAGAAGAGGCATGGATGGAAGCCCTGGAGGCCATCGAAAACGCCGAAACCAACTAATAAAATTGTGGGGCATGAATGCCCCATAATTTTATGCGACAGCTTCCTGCTCGCTGGCTTCTTCCTCTGTTACGATATCCAGCTTACCCAAAAGAGCACTCACACGGTCACCCCATGCGCTGAGTTCCTGCTTAAGCTGGATATTTTCTTCTTCAAGGCGGGTATTAGCAGACCTGAGGTCTTCTACTTCCATTCTTGACAGTTCCAGTTTGTCAATCAGGTTCTGGAGTCTTGATTCAAGCTGGCCTAGGGATTCAATAGACATAACGACATTTGCACCGAGAGGTCTGTGAAAAGTATTTAATAGTTTGCACTATTGCGGAAAGTTACGATAGCACGTTTTTATCGGTTTTGATCACGGTTTTGATCACAAGAGTTTACCGCTATTAAGAATACTTCAGTAAAGCCTGACTATACTAGGTTTAATTCAAGATAATCGTTGAATTTACCGGTAGTTGAATTTATCGGTATCAGTGCCATGCATTTTAAAGCAGAGCAATCTGTTGCCTTGTGGGCCCATTCCGAATGAAGTTTCATTGCAGGATAGTCCTTCATAGGAAGACAAGTACCCAGAAGCCTGTCGCTTCGGGAGTTCCAAATGAGCAAGACTTCTCAGCCCTGTGCCAGAATTATTTCAGCCTTGAATGTTGAAGATGAGGCGATTCGGGCCTTCTATATTTCCCTGATCAACAACCAAAGTGTTGATGAATACATTAATGAACGACACCTGCACTTTTGCTCAAGACAGGTTGAAGGTTACTTTTTGAGCCATGTCCTGGCGTTGACCGAACTGGCTTTGGAGTTGCCTGTCGTCAGGACCTGATGGCCCACCGCCAGGCGCTGGTCAGACATCAATCCCGGATAAGCTGACAAAAAAAAATGAAGACGATAAACTGCCTGCAATTTCTGCTGCTCTCGTCGTGTGAGAGCGCTCTTTAATGAATAATAAGCCTGAAGCGCCATAGTGAACCACCATAAGTAAAGTTAAGCGGATTGGGAATTTGCTATGGCCAGGAAAGGGATACAGGAAGTTTATGCCTGAATTGATTCCTGCCGATTCGGTTGGTCTCGTAGCGCCCATTGCGATACCGTTTGATCAGCCCCTGTCGTTGAACTGTGGCGAACAGCTGGACAAGTTTCAGCTGATGGTCGAAACCTATGGTGAGCTGAATCAGTCCCGCTCCAATGGGGTACTGATCTGCCATGCCCTCAGTGGTCACCATCATGCGGCAGGCTATCACAGCATGGCAGATCGCAAGCCCGGTTGGTGGGATAACTTTATTGGCCCGGGAAAACCAATCGATACCCGCCGGTTCTTTGTTGTCGCCCTCAATAATCTGGGGGGATGCCATGGCAGTACGGGGCCGACCAGCATCAATCCCGAAACCGGCAAACCTTATGGGCCAGACTTTCCGGTGGTCACTGTCGCAGACTGGGTTAACAGCCAGGTCATGCTGGCTGACCATCTGGGTATTTCCCAATGGGCAGCAGTGATCGGTGGGAGCCTGGGCGGGATGCAGGCACTGCAATGGAGCATTGCCTATCCCGAAAGACTTCGCCATGCCGTTATCATTGCTTCTGCGGCCAGGCTGTCGGCCCAGAATATTGCCTTTAATGAAGTGGCCCGGCAGGCCATCATGTCCGATGATCAGTTTGCCGGTGGTCGTTACCTGGAAGCGAACAACATTCCCCGCAAGGGATTGGGGCTTGCCCGCATGGTGGGGCATATCACTTATCTGTCTGATGATGCCATGGGGGCCAAGTTTGGTCGTGAGCTGAAAAATGACGGCTTCAGTTACGATTACAATGTTGAGTTCCAGATAGAAAGTTATCTTCGTTACCAGGGGGAGAGTTTTTCCGGCAGCTTTGATGCCAACACCTATCTGTTAATGACCCGGGCACTGGATTACTTTGATCCGGCCAGTGACTATGACAACAGCCTGCCAGATGCGCTCAGCAGGGCGACCGCCAGATTTTTTCTTGCTTCGTTCTCAACCGACTGGCGTTTCTCCCCCGAGCGTTCAAGAGAGATGGTCGATGCACTGATGAAAGTGGATAAGGATGTGACGTATCTTGAAGTGGATGCTCCCCAGGGGCACGATGCTTTTCTGATGGATATTCCCCGCTACGTGCGAGGTTTGTCGGCCTATTTGCATCGGGTAGCGGAGGAGTGCTTATGAGCCGGGGGGATTTTGAGATTATCAGGAACTGGGTTGCCCCGGGCAGCCGGATTCTCGACCTGGCCTGTGGTGATGGACAGCTGTTGCACGAGCTTCAACGAGAGAAGCAGGTCAGTGGCTATGGTCTGGAAATTAATGCCCAGGATATTGAAGCCTGCATTGAGCGGGGGGTAAACGTTATTGAACAGAACCTGGATCGCGGGCTGGGCAACTTCAGGGATGGTAGCTTCGATACCGTGATTATGACCCAGGCACTTCAGGTGATGCACTTCCCACACCTGGTGCTGGAGGAGATGCTCAGGGTTGGACGGGAATGCATTGTCACTTTTCCTAACTTCGGCCACTGGCGCTGCCGCCTCTATCTTGCCGCCTATGGTCGCATGCCGGTCTCGAAGTTTATGCCTTATACCTGGTATGACACCCCCAATATTCACTTTTGTACCTTCAGGGACTTTGAAGCGCTGTGCCGGGAGAAAAATTACCGGGTGTTGAACCGAATGGTGGTGGATCAATCGTATAAAAGCGGCCTTGCGGGGCGTGTCTGGCCAAACCTGATGGGTGAAGTGGCCATTTATCACTTGGGAACGATCCTGAAATAGTTTCACATTTTTACAGACGCTCCCCGCTGCCCGCCTCCCGCTACCCGAAAAGCCGAAATTGCTTGTGCTTTTGCGGGCAGTGGGTGGCGGGAAGCGGGCAGCGACCCTCTCCAGGACTGTGTAAAATGATGAAGTTATTCTGGAACAAATCAAAAAACCGGAGAATTGCATAATGGCGATGCTGCGCAGTATTACGTCAATGACTCAGCGTTGGATGGCATGTCTGGCCCTGCTGGTGTTGGGCGTTGTCGGGATGGTTAATCCGGTGACGGCTGACAGCCAGATTCCGGAAGCCCGGGTGATGAGTCAGGAACCCATTGAAATGGGCAACTACCGGATCTATTTCAGTGCCTTCAACAGTACATTTGTGCCGCCTGGTATTGCCGAGCAATATAGTCTCCGTCGAGGAAGCCGGTACGGTATTGTCAACATTGCCATTCGTGATGTTTCATCCGATGAACTGGGTACCGCAGTCACCGGCAGGGTCAGTGGCCACACCATGAACCTGCTGACTCAGAAAAGCAGCCTGAAGTTTTCTGAGGTCAAAGAAGGCAGTGCGATTTACTATCTGGCCGATTTTAAGTTTTCAGATGAAGAGCTGCTAAAATTTGCCATAGATGTTAAGCCTCAGGGCAGCTCGCGAAGCGAGACACTTCGCTTTGAACAGATTTTTTACCATTAAAATGTCGCCTGTTAGTTCTGTTTGTGTTGCAGGTCAGACATTTTAATCAGGGGTCAAGTGCAAAATTGTGGGAAACAGTATGAATGAGGGGATTCGCAAGGTGGTGCTTGCCAGTGGTAATCAGGGCAAGCTGGCGGAGTTTCAAAAGATGTTCGAGCCCCTGGGGATTCTGATGCAGCCCCAGAGTGAGTTTGGTATCGGTTCAACCTGGCCGGAAGCGGAAGAGACGGGCCTGACCTTTATTGAAAATGCCATTATCAAGGCCCGCTATGCTGCCGGAATATCAGGCCTTCCGGTTATTGCCGATGATTCGGGCCTTGAGGTTGATTACCTCAATGGCGAGCCGGGCATCTACTCTGCCCGTTATGCAGGACCCGACGCTTCCGCTGCTGATAATAACCAGAAGCTGTTGCATCGATTACAGGGGGTTAAGTCGGCCGAGCGAACCGCACGATTTCACTGTGTGCTGGTTTACCTGCGTCATGAACATGACCCCACCCCGGTTATTGCCCATGGCCAGTGGGAGGGGTATATCATTGAAGAAGCCCTGGGAGAACACGGGTTTGGCTATGACCCCCTGTTTCTGGTGCCCGCAGAACACTGTACGGCGGCGGAACTGCCTTCAGAGTTAAAGAATCAACTGAGCCACCGGGCCCAGGCATTGCAGCAGTTGGTTGCCCGCCTCAAGGAGAGAAAACACTGAAGCCTGCTTCAGTGCTGTTAACATGCTTAAGCTTCCTCCCCTTAGTCTTTATATTCATGTGCCATGGTGCGTGAAAAAGTGTCCTTATTGTGATTTCAACTCGCACAGGATCACCGGCGATATTCCTGAAGATGCCTACATCAAAGCGTTGCTGCATGATATCGACAACGAATTGGACAGCGTCCAGGGACGCCCGATCCATTCCATTTTTATTGGCGGTGGCACTCCCAGTCTGCTGACGGCAAACGCTTATCAGCAGCTGTTTAACGGCCTTCAGGCGCGGGTAAGGTTCTCGGATGATATTGAGATCACCATGGAAGCTAACCCCGGTACCTATGAGCACGATCGCTTTCAGGCGTATCTGGAGGCGGGTGTGAACCGGCTCTCACTAGGTGTACAAAGCTTTCAGGATGAGAAGCTGGCCGCCCTCGGGCGTATTCATTGTGCCGATGAAGCGCGACAGGCCATTGCCGCAATCACCAGCCATGGCTTCAGCAATATCAATATCGATCTGATGCATGGTTTACCGGGGCAATCTCCGGAGGATGCGCTTTACGATCTGAAGCAGGCCATTGACCTTAAGCCAGCGCATATCTCCTGGTATCAGCTGACCATTGAGCCCAATACGGTTTTCTACACCAAAACACCGGCATTGCCGCCGGATGATACGCTCTGGGATATTCAGGAAGCCGGGCAGGCCCTGTTGGCATCAGCGGGGTTTCAACAGTATGAGATTTCTGCCTACAGTCAGCCCGGGCGTCACTCAAAACATAACCTGAACTACTGGCAGTTTGGTGACTATATCGGTATCGGTGCTGGTGCCCATGGAAAGTTAACCCATGCATCTACCGGGCTGATTTACCGTAACTGGAAAACCCGCATGCCGGCAGATTACCTGGCAGCCGACAGCTATATTTCCCATGCCTTTGAGGCAGGGCGACGCGAGTTGGAAGCCGATGAGCTGCCCATCGAATTTATGATGAATGTACTGCGACTGCATGAAGGCGTTGATGCACAGCTTTATGGTGAGCGAACGGGACAGACATTAAGCGGTATCCACCAGCAACTGAAACTTGCCCGGCAAAAAGCGTTGCTGGAATCTTTAGAGTCGAGGCTCAAGCCTACTCCTGCCGGTCGGCTTTTTCTGAATGATTTGCTGGAATTGTTTGCGTGAGTGATTCGCTGGGGCGTGGTCAGGTATTGCCGGTTCTGTTGGGCTCGTCTGCTGGAGACATGGAGATATTTATTGCTAAGGTGACAAGCCTTCCGCGATCCGATTTTATCTCTTTTGTTGCCTCTATAAACTTATGAACACACTTTTGTACATCATCTCTGAAGTTACCAATATCCGCAGGGGGCAGGCTGCCAATATTTTTTGTTTGGTATTGAGAGGCCAACATATTCAGGCTGCCTTGACTGCTATTAAAGGCCATAGCAGCGTTCCATGTTGATGTTGCTCTCCAGGAGAGTTGTTTGTACACATCCAGTAAAGCCTTTCGAAGAGATTGAAGACTTTTGCCCACGTTGATTGTCGCGCACTTAATATGCTCCTCCACTACTAATTCTATGGTTGGTGCAATATTTTCAGGTGTGTGCAGCACCTTACAGGTTGATTGAATAGTTATTCCCGGAGTGTTCGGGCAGTTCTCAGGGAGTTGCCTTTCACAGCTGAGCACAGGAGGTTGAGTCAACGTTGTAGCAGAGGATCTCTGCCAAAAAGGCTCGAGATTTTTTTTAAATGGCTGGTCAATGCCTACCACAAATTCTTTATTGGCAGCTCCTTCTTTTACCTTAAATTCAGCTTTTCTCTGGCACATCCGTTGCCCCATCTCCTGCAACTGATTCTCAAAACCACCGGGCTCCGCAGGCCTGGGTCGGGTTGGTAGCTCGCAGCAGCTTATCCTTGCTTTTTGGGAAATGGTTCTGGTGGAGTTTGTTTGGCCTGATGCGCCCAATAACGTACGGTTACTGGTATTGGATTCTGTTCTGCCTGATAAGGAATGACTGTCCCGTCGTGAGTTTACCGATGGTTGTCGGGGCTTATAACCGGAATGTGCAGAGATTGAAACTGGCAGGGGGGTAAATAGATTTTTTACTGTGGTTACAGACGTTGCCTTGCTGCCATTATTCAAAAGATTTGGCCGACTCCGTGCCGGTTGCGATGATGGTCTGGCCGATTGTTGATCATACTTTGTCTTGCCATGGCTTTTAAAATGGCCGGAGTGAGCCGTGGTTTTTTTCGTCGTTATACTATGTGCCGTTAACTCTCTCGGGTTTTTCGTCACGGACTCGTGGTGCCGGGGAGCCGTTGGTAGTTGTTTATCTGCCTGAACCTCACTGCGTTTTGGCGGTTGATTTGGACGTCGCTGCCCTGGCATTTCCGTGGCAGAAAAATTCTGGATGGGTTGAAAAGGGTTTGGACGAAGCGGATCTGCCATTTTATACACCCATTAAGTGAATTTAATGGGTATATAGATGTTTATTCTATAAGATAGTTTTAGATCGAGTAGCACCTTATCCTCAAACTGAAATTGAGAACCGCTATAATTTGCCCGCAGGGTTATATATTGCCATCGACGTTTACCTGCTAACGTTACAGGGCAGTCTATTCTCGGTCAGGCTCCT
>NZ_JBLYNS010000102.1:0-19392 GCF_049310205.1 Endozoicomonas sp. ALC013
CGTTGTAGTTGTTTTGGTGTTTGTGAGAACCCTGAGTTTGTTATTTTTGAATAGGTACGGATACATGAAAAATTTTCCCGGGGTATTCCGTCGAATGTTTCGTGGTGGCCTGCTGATGGCTGCTGTGGTTGCTACACCTGTCACCTGGGCACTAGCCCAGGAAAATCACGACAGTGACTATCTGGGCAGGCAGGATGTTGATGCTTTTATTGATGAGCTGGTAACTGAACACCGTTTTTCCAGGACAGAGCTTGAGGATATTCTGGCCGGGGCGGAGCGTTCCGAGCGGGCACTGGAGCTGATCAGCCGTCCTGCCGAAGGGACTCTGGAGTGGAAAGACTACCGCAAGATATTTATCACGCCAGAAAGGATAGCGAAGGGTGTCAGCTTCTGGGAAGAAAATGCCGAAACCCTGGCCCGTGTTGAGCAGGAGCTGGGGGTGCCAGCCAATATTATTGTGGCGATTATTGGTGTAGAAACCTATTACGGTCGGCAGACCGGTGGCTTTAAAGTGCTGGATGCGCTCACGACGCTGGGCTTTGACTTTCCCCGAAGAGGTGAGTTTTTCCGCAAAGAACTGAAAAATTTTCTGCTGCTCGCCCGTGAACAGAATCTGGACGTTGATGAACTGACCGGGTCCTATGCCGGAGCCATGGGCATTCCACAATTCATGCCGTCCAGCTACCGTGCCTATGCAGTTGATTATACCGGCGATCAGCAGGCAAATATCTGGCTGAGCGATGAGGATGCCATCGCCAGCGTTGCCAACTATCTGCAAAAACACGGCTGGAAATACGGCAGTGGTGTGGCAGTTCAGGCAAAGGTTTCAGGCGTTAAGCATGAGCAGATCGTCTCTTCAGGATTGAAACCGGACAAAAAACTGAGTCTTGTGCAAAAAGCCGGGTGGGCTGTGCCGAAAATGGTACCAAAATCCTCTAAAGTTCTGGCGATGAAACATGAAGGCAGTGCTGGCGCTGAGTATTGGGTCGGACTGCATAATTTTTATGTCATTACCCGCTACAACCGTAGCCAGATGTATGCCCTTGCCGTTTATCAGTTGTCCAGAGAAGTGAAGGACAGTTATAAACAGTCTCTGGCATTGCAAAAGCAGGTTGCGAAAGGTAAACAGGGATGATGGTTTTCCCGGGGTGGCTGATCTTTGCTGAAGGCTCACTGTAATGAGCCTTTGGCGGCTTCCCGGTTGAGTGATAACGAACCCTCAGGAATATTATTTGTTAACGTTGAAAAGTATGTTTGATCAAATGGGACGATCTGGAGCCGGTCTCTCAGGCCTGGTATCAATGAAGAAAATCGTGGGAATTAACACCCGGGGGTTCCGGCTGGTTCCGGCCATCATGCTATCAGCCCTGGTTGGCTGTAGCAGTAGTCCACAGGTTCAGGATGGCCCACCGGCTGATTCCGTTGATATCAGTACCATTCCTGACGCAGTCCCGTCGCCGATACAGGTCCCTGTTAAAAATACACCCTATACCCTGGGTGGGATTCACTATCAGCCGATGGCCTCTGCCAATGGTTATGCAGAAAAGGGCGAGGCTTCATGGTATGGCACCAAGTTTCACGGGAAGCAGACGGCCAACGGTGAAATCTATGATATGTTCAAGATGACAGCGGCCCATAAAACATTGCCACTGCCCTCCTATGTCAAGGTCACTAATCTGGAAAATGGTCAGTCGGTGGTGGTGCGGGTCAATGACCGTGGGCCATTTCATGGTGACCGATTGATCGATCTTTCTTATGTTGCGGCAAAAAAGCTGGGGTTCGCTGATTCAGGGCTGGCAAATGTGGCAATAGAAGGCATTGACCCGGAGACCTTTGCCCGTTCTCCCGCCCATGAACGGGATGGAGAGTTGCTCTACCTGCAACTGGCCGCCTTTAAAAACTACCATAACGCGCAACTTTTACGTCGGGATCTCTTTTCCCGGGCGGGTGTCCAGGCGAAAGTGGTCAAGGGGGATGCACCAGAACCACTGTATCGGGTGAGGATTGGTCCGGTAGAAAGTCCTGATCATCTGGAGGAGTTGCTGGAGGGGTTAAGCTCTGCTGAGTTTGCGTCGCCCTATCTTGTGTATGAAAAGCCTGTCGATGAAAAGTCCATGGGTGATGCGGTAACTTCCGAAAAGATGGTGACTGAAGTAGAGGCAGAACAGTCTGAACAGGTAGTCAAAGCCCCATAAGATTTGGGCTATGGATAGGATGGATGAACTCTGTCCTATTCTCTATCAACCAGTATTTTCAGCATGCCTTTGATTTCGGCCAGCTCATCTTCTACACGGGTCAGACGATCTTCAACGCCGGTTAACCGGCCTGAAACACCGATCAATTTCCCTTCTACCCCCGTCAGGCGGCCTTCAAAATCCGTCAGATGTTCATCGGTTTGAGTCTGCCACTGTTCCATACTGTTGATGCGCTGAATCAGAGCTTTCATCAGTTCTTCAACATTGATCAGGCGCTCATTCATCCCGCTGCTCTGGCGGGTGAGTTCAAAGACCGTTTGTCGTATGGTGACAATGTCTTCGCTCATTTCTGTCAGCTTGGCATTCTCTTTTGCTGCTGCCCGAGCTTTGGGTTCATTGATACCGAGCTCAATCAGACACTCGTACAGGTCTTCATTTAACATTGAGTCACTCCCACTGTCCCATGTTTTATCAATCATAGAGTTATTGATTACTGTTACGGTTGAAAGGCATTGCTGGCTCATAGTCGTGTATTCACAGATAAAAATAGAGGGCGTTTGGCAACCTTGCCCGAATAATTCATTGTCACCGTAAGGCCTTGGGGCGTAAGGTTTGTAGTGTTTTTTTAGCTACCCTGCTTTCCGCAAGGTCAGGTTTTTCAGTGCTTTGGGGTACAATCATGGTTATAGATTTCTTTGCTATTAATCCTGATGAAAATTGTTAATTTGCAAGACCTGCCCTCATGCATCGAAACGGTTGCGCGTTGGCATTACAGGGAGTGGGGGGCTTTATACCCCGGGAGTGATTTGAGTGACTTTCGGGAGGATATGGAAGCTTCTTTGCTGACCGACCTGATCCCGCAAACCTGGGTGCTTGCAGAGGGAGGGAGTGTCTGGGGATCAGTCAGCATTCTCACAGAGGATCTGCCAAACTATCCGGAGTTTTCACCATGGCTGGCCAATGTCTATGTGGAACCGTCGAAGCGGGGGTATGGCTATGGTCAGCAGCTGGTAAAGGTGGCAATGGGATATGCACGGCAGCGGAACCTGGGTCCGCTATTCCTGTATACTCCGGATCAAGTGAACTTTTATGAGCGGTTGGGTTGGCGTACTTTTCATGAGGATATCTATCATGGGAAAAAAGTATTCCTTATGACGAATAGGCCTGCTCGCGTCTGACCTGACGGAAGGTCTGCTGTGCCAATCGATGAATTGTTATCAGTTGTTGCAAGTTGCAGTTAACCTCTAAAGACTTGAACATTATAATGATGAAAATCCATATATTCAGAGCATTTACCTGCATGGGCAAAAGAATTTTATCTTCCCTTCATAAGCTGGTGGCCCCCCACTGGCTGAGAGCGTTGGCCATGACTGGTCTTGTTTTTGCCGGTCAGGCCAGTGCTTTTGGACAGATTCCTTCACCACCGGAAGTGTCCCTGAAAAGCTACATTCTGATGGACGCCGCCAGCGGTGAAGTGCTGGCCTCACAGAATCCCGATGAGCCCATGCATCCGGCCAGCCTGACCAAGATGATGACCGCGTATCTGGCTGAAATGGAAATGGCTGCGGGCAACATCCACCGTGATGACCAGGTTCTGGTCAGTGAAAAAGCATGGAGCCTGGGCGGTTCCACTATGTTTATTGAAGTTGGGGAACGGGTAACGGTGGAAGATTTGTTGAAAGGTATCATTATCGTTTCCGGTAATGATGCCAGCGTTGCGGTTGCTGAACACATCGCTGGCAGCGAGGGAGCCTTTGCCCAGTTGATGACCAGTACCGCCCAGCGGCTTGGCATGAACAACACGCTGTTCCAGAATGCTTCCGGCTGGCCAATAGATGACCATTACTCGACCGCCCGTGACCTGGCCACTCTTGGCAAGCATATCGTTCAGGACTATCCGGAATATTACGGCTGGTATGCTGAGAAGTATTTTCAGTACGGCGTCGACAAAAAAACCGGTAAACCCCTGCGTCGTCAGGCAAACCGTAACCGTCTGCTCTGGACCAACCCCTATGTGGATGGTCTGAAGACCGGACATATTGAAGACACCGGCTACCATCTGGCAGTAACCTCCAAGCGTGATGACCGCCGTCTGATTGCTGTGCTGCTGGGCTCCGCCAGTGAGAAGCAGCGTGCGGATGATGCCCAGAAACTACTGACCTATGGCTTCCGCTTCTTTGAAAATGTGGACGTTAAAAAAGGTGGTGAGCCTCTGCAAACCGTTAAGGTCTGGAAAGGGGACATCAGTGAAATTACTGCGGGTATTACCGAAGACCTGATTGTCACTGTGCCCAGGGGAACGGGTAAGAACCTGACCGCCTCTCTGAAGATCGACCCAAAGCTGGAAGCGCCCATCAAGAAAGGTCAGACCATCGGTTCAGTGAACGTTATGCTGGAAGATGAACTGGTTCGTGAGGTGCCGCTGATTGCTCAGCAGGCTGTTGAGCCGGGAGGTTTCTTTAAGCGTATCTGGGATAGTATTGTCTTGTTCTTTACCGGGCTGTTTGCATAACCCGGGTTAAAGACAAGCGTGAAAAGCGCTGTATTCCCGGCAAGGGTGCAGCGCTTTTACTGTTTATAGTCCGACGTACAGTCCAATGATGTAGGTAGATGGTTATGAATGAGCCACAGGCCCCGAAAATTGAATTCCCCTGTGATTACCCTATTCGTATCGTAGGGCACTCCGCTCCCGATTATAAAGATTTTGTGCTGCGGGTGGTGGCCAAACACGCACCGGACTTCGATGGCCATGCCAAAATGAAAACCAGCCGAAATGGCAAGTACATGTCAGTGACCGTGGTTATTCATGCCACTGGCGAACCTCAACTGCAGGCGCTCTTTGAAGATTTGAAAGCCAGTGGCCGTATTCAGATGGTTTTGTAATGGACAGGGCTTTGATGGCTGAAAGCACCCAACAGTCTGACGGTATTGAAAATGACCTGATCGTTCGTTATCTCGGGCGGAGAAACTACGAGCCTGTCTGGCAGGCTATGAAAGCCTTTACTGCCAATAGGGATGATCAGACCCGGGATGAATTCTGGGTGGTGGAACATCCCCCGGTTTTCACCCAGGGGCAGGCTGGCAAGCCGGAACACGTTCTTTTCCCGGGCGAGATCCCGGTTATTCAGGTGGATCGTGGTGGCCAGGTTACCTATCATGGCCCAGGGCAGCTGGTGTTTTACTTCCTGATGGATGTGCGCCGGAAGAAGAGTGGTCCAAGGGCTGTGGTTTCTGCATTGGAAAGTGCCGTCATTGCAATGCTGGCCAGTTATGGTTTAGAGGCACAGAACAGGCCGGATGCGCCGGGTGTTTATGTCAATGGTGCCAAGATTGCATCCCTTGGGCTTCGCTTTCGTAAGATGTGTTCTTACCATGGTTTAAGCCTGAACGTAGATATGGATCTGGAACCGTTTAACCGAATTAATCCCTGTGGTTATCGCGGGCTTAATGTGGTGGATATGGCATCGCTGCTGGAAAATGTCGATATGGAGGAAGTGAGTCGGCGTTTACTGGTATGCTTTCAGAAAGCACTCAGTTACATCAATATTGATGAAAGAACGGCGATTGATGAGCTGTTGACGGCAGATAGCGGAGATAAGAGTTAACCCGTTTACCAGTCCAGTTAGCAGTAATCCAAAAAAACAGGGGGAGGCATGTCTACTCATTCCGAAAACAGCGGTCTTGAGCCGTTTGACAGCCATGAGCCATTAAAAGGTCATGAGCTGGCGAATAGTGGCCTCACCGGAGAAAGCCCACGGATGAAACCGGAAAATATTATTCCTACCGTGCAAATAGACGGTAGCGTCAAAGTAGAAAGTGGCACCAAATTTGTCAATGACAAAGGTATCACAGCCATTAAAAATGGCATTAAAGCCAGTGCCGGGGGGCAGCATGCCCCGATTCAGCGGAAACCATCCTGGCTCAGAATAAAAGCAAGTCACGGCACAAAATACAAAGAAGTCAAAAGTACCGTGCATGAGCATAAGCTCAGTACGGTCTGCGAAGAGGCCATGTGCCCGAATATCAACGAGTGCTGGAGCTCTGGTACTGCAACCATCATGTTGATGGGTGATACCTGCACCCGGGCCTGCCGGTTCTGCGCGGTGAATACCGGGAATCCCAAAGGGTGGCTGGATCATGATGAACCAGAGCACACCGCTAACTCGGTCAAGCTGATGAATCTGAAATATCTGGTGCTGACCTCGGTGAACCGGGATGACCTGCCGGACGGCGGAGCCGGACATTACGCTGCGGTGGTTCGCCGGGTTAAAGAAGAAAACCCGGATACTGATGTAGAGGTTCTGACACCTGATTTTCTCGGTGTCATGTCCCATGTTGAAAAGGTTGTTGATAGCCCCATAGCAGTCTTTGCCCAGAATGTAGAAACCGTGCGCCGACTGACTCATCCCGTGCGTGACCCCAGGGCCAGTTACGAGCAGACACTGGCTGTGCTGGAGCATGCCAAGAAATACCGTCCTGATGTCCTGACGAAAACCAGCCTGATGCTGGGGCTCGGTGAAACCGATGATGAGATTCTGGAAGCCATGGATGATCTGAGAGCCATTAATGTGGATATTGTTACCTTTGGCCAGTACCTGCAGCCAACGGTTAACCATCTTCCCATTGAGCGTTATGTGACGCCGGAAGAGTTTGAAAAATATCGGCAATGGGGATTGGAAAAAGGGTTCCTTGAAGTCGTTTCCGGTGCGCTGGTGCGATCCAGTTATCGTGCGGAGCAAGTCTTACAGAAGAACAACGTTGGTCTTTGATACGAATGGGGGGGGAGGCAATCCCCCCATTTTTGACACTATTGCTCTTTGGCCAGTTTTTTCCTGAGTCTTTGAATATCGCCTAAAGGGGTTTTTTTTGCGATGCGATGACGTAACAAGGGTTCGTTTTTTAATCGAATTCTCCAACTATTAAACTCATTGGCTGTGCTATAAAATTCCCCCGATTTTTGTTTGAGCCTGTTTTTCTCTTTTTGGTCATCACAGTCTGTTGCCATATCACCATGTATATGACCAATAAGGGATAAAAAAGAACCGGTGACAAATGTCAGTGACAGGCTATGTTCAAATTCGGCTAAATGATGCCTGGCAATAGTGCAGGGCTGAATGATCCACTGAGCCTTATAGTCGGCTAAATTCTGGTCACAAGGGTGGAGGCAGCATAGCCATCCCAGCGCTTTATCAATAATCAGTTTTCGAATGACCTGTTGGGTTTTTGGAATGTCGTCAGATAATAAAACCGTGTCGCAAGCCTTCCGGTCCAGGCCGTAATCGGTTAGTGTTTTGCCGGATTGAGCCAGTATATTTAACTCACCGGACTTCTGTTCTTGTTTGGCTGACGCATTGAAGGCTTCCAGATGTTCAGATCCTTTTGCTATCACTCTGAGGCTCCATAAATCCATGTGAGCAAAGCTTGCCTGTTGTATTGTGAGCTGGGTTTCCTGACAGAATTGTTTTAATACGGCTCGAGCCTGATCAAAGTCGTTGCTGTGCAATAACTGTGTAACGGAGAGGCTGATGTAGGACAGCCGGATTCGAGGGATTGATTTAATGCTTTCCCCTTGAATGGGTTTTTCTTTGATGCTTGTGGAGCACACAGGGCTGGCGTTGATAGAATATTGATCTTCGCCAGGGCTTGGTTTTTGATCTTTCAGATCTCTGGGTACACTTCCCTGAAATCTTTTTTTACCCGGTATTTTTGTGGTTTTCTCTTTTCTGGTTGAGCCTGGACGGCGTCGTTGTTTTCTGGATCCCTTTATTTCATCAGATGTTATTTCATCAGATGTCGCTTCCAGAGCGAGTGGTTTTGTTTCGGAGAGTTCCAGTTCATCGATAATTCCCTGAATATAGAATGATACGTCTTTGGCATCGATAAAATCATAGTGCTCTATAGCCCTCTGCAAAAGGGTAATAACTTCCTCTATTGAACCGAGATCATTCTTGCTGTTCTTGATCAGCAGCAAAGCCAGTTGCAGGTTGGCCGAACTGATACCTTGTTGTATGGCCAGTCTGGAATGGTGAATGGCTTCTTCCAATCGGTTGTTTTGCTCATACACCTTGCTGAGTAACCATCGGGCTTCAGGGACCCGGGATTTTAACAGCTCACTTTCTGCTTTTTCAGGTTCGTTTTTCAGGTAGTACAAAACCGCGGATAAATAGAGCCTGCTGTCTTTGTTGGGGATATCGATAAGGTGGAAGGTATCTTGATTGATCAGAAAATTACAAATAATATTCAAAACTGGCAGGTGTATTTCTGTTGATGCAAATTTCTCTATTAAAGGTAATACTTTTTTCTTGAATTCGGGGATCTGGAGGAAACGGATGAGCTGTTCCAATGCTGACAGGCTAATGTCCGGTGAGTTATATGCCAGCTGACCATTTTCACCAAACCGAAATACGTAGAATAATAACGAATTCGGGTTTAAATCAGGAATGTCTGTTGAACCGGGAATGGTAGCAATATTACTGCATTTTACTTTATTAACCACATTGAGCGCAGACCCGAACCATTCTGCAATGGTTAAATTTTTTGCAAGCCATTGATGCGCGTCTTGCCTTCTTGTAAATAATTCGGAGTCATGAATAAATTTTATGATATTGGCTTTTATAGTTTCAGTGTCTCTAAAAAAAAGTATGTATTGTAATGAGTTAGTAATACTTGTGATGATGACTGTGGGCAGTAAGTCTTCATCATAAGGAGCCATTTTCTGGCTCCTCAGATCACAGCAAGTGACTCTGTGATTGATTTTGGCAAGTGGTATATTGGCCATTTTTTCATGTTCGAAAAATGACAAAATACGTTTGCTGATTAAAACATGGTTAGCCGATTCTATTTCATTTTTAGAGTTTTTTATCCATTGTAACCAAATGCTTATTAAGAAAAGGTCTTGAATTTGCTCCGGGTCCGAAGGTGTGCAACTCAGTAAAAAATCAATAATGTGATTTTCAAACTGTTCAAGATCATCCCCTATGGTTAATAAGCTCTTTTGCGGAGTTTCTGCTCTGGATTCCACGAGTTCCTGTAGCTGCCAGAATTTCACATAAGTGGTCTGGAACTGGTCCAGAAGATGAGAGAGTGTTTCTGCTGATGGCGTTTGAAAATATCGTTTTTCTCTTTCTAAAGTGACATTGTTCCCTCGATGACACAGCTTTTTTTTCGTTTCCAGTTGTGCGTTCGTGTACTGAACAACCGGATGTTCAGTTGCTTTGACAGATCGGTTACGTAGATCCAGTGGTTCCTGTGTTTGCCCCTCTTTTGGCAGATGTGCCTTCAACGTCGTTATCGCTTCAGTTAACGCTAATGCTTCCAGAAATGCCCCGTGATCGTTTGAGGTTTGAGGGACAAACGGTAGATGAGGGGATAGGTTATAAGAGTTTGCCATCGGTTTGGGTCTAGCGTCAGGGGTTGAATTGCAGTTGAACTGTATCTTTAGACCACGGCAATAACGTTAAGTTCGGTAATGATGCTTTAAACAAAAAGCTACGATTTACTGGTAGGCTTCAGGGGGGCTACTCACTTAAGATGTGTTTCCTGAAACTACGGCCTTCGCAATGCTTGCTTGATATTCAAAAAATAAGTGGTTGGTCAACCACTTATGGTAAGGTGCTGGCTATTGCTCTTATGCCTCTGAGTAATAGCCGCTTTCCCGTCCCTACTGTTCTGTGGACGAGAGCAGGGTAGAATATTCGCTGTTTTACATGGGTATTTGTCACTAATGACTGAACATCCGATAGCCAGCGGCATTGAGTGCCGTCTGACTGAAGGGATGACTGCGGCAGGAATTCAGCTTTAACACTATGTTTATTGATCAATACTGTACCTCTCTGGCAGACAACCGCTTTTCCTTTACCCGCGAACAGGCCAGCCAGTTTGCGAAGCGCATTGCCAATGATTTTAACCCTTTGCATGATGTGGATAACTCCCGCTTCTGCGTTCCGGGTGATCTGCTATTTGCCAAAATACTGCTGAGTGAAGGCCTGTATAGCGATATGCGTGTCACTTTCAATGGTATGGTCACCGACGGTGTTGAGCTGGAAATCTGTACCAACGATAAAGGACATAAGAGCATTTATGATCTTTCCGGCAAGCTGTATCTGGATATTGAACGCCACGGAGCCTGCAGCCACGATACGTTGATGATTGAGCAGCTGGTGCGCAGTTATGTGGCCTTCTCCGGTGAGAGTTTCCCTAATGTCTTTGTGCCGCTGATGAAATCCCATGGGGTAATGATCAATACCGTCAAACCGCTGGTCATTTACGACAGCATGACCTTGAAAATGGCCCGTGTTGACCTGGTAAACCCGCACCTGGAACCAGCAGGCGCGACTCTGGACGTTAATGGCAAGCGCGGTAAGGTAACGCTTAACTTTGTTTACCGTGAAAATGGTGATGTGGTGGGGATGGGGGAGAAAACCATGATTCTCTCCGGCTTGCGGCCCTATGACCAGGAAGCCATTGATATCATGATTGAAAAACACAGCGCCCGGCAGCACCAGTTTGCCGGCTGAGCGTCTTTTTTTGGCCCTCCTGGTAATGGCCACTTTTCAATGGCTACGTCTTATTTTCTGTGATGACTTTGAAGAGTGGATTCGATTCCGGTTTTTCCAGTGGTATTTCCACATAGTCAGACAAATCGCCTGAATTTTGATATTCTAACCGGCCGCCATTGGATGGCGATAAAAACCCCGTCAGCAAGGAGTGCATTGGCTTTCTAAAAAGTTACCGTGTACAGACAGAAGCAAGAATAAAACCATTTGCCATTGACCGTTAGTAGAGGGACTGTTTCATGCCAGCCTATCGCTCCAGAACATCCACCCATGGCCGTAATATGGCCGGAGCCCGTGCGCTATGGCGGGCAACAGGTATGAACGATGGGGATTTCAACAAACCCATTATTGCTGTCGCTAACTCATTTACCCAGTTTGTACCTGGCCATGTTCATTTGAAGGACATGGGGCAACTGGTTTGCCGTGAAATTGAGCAGCATGGCGGTGTGGCGAAAGAGTTCAACACCATTGCCGTGGATGATGGCATTGCCATGGGGCACGATGGCATGCTCTATTCGTTGCCCAGCCGGGACATCATCGCTGACTCCGTGGAATATATGGTCAATGCCCACACAGCCGATGCGCTGGTCTGTATTTCCAACTGTGACAAAATCACCCCGGGCATGTTGATGGCGGCCATGCGTCTGAACATTCCGGTGGTTTTTGTTTCAGGTGGGCCAATGGAAGCGGGTAAAACCAAACTGTCACAACATGGGCTTGACCTGGTTGATGCCATGGTGATCGCCGCTTCAGATGCCGATGATGAAACCGTTGCCGAGTATGAGCGTTCAGCCTGTCCAACCTGTGGTTCCTGCTCAGGGATGTTTACCGCCAACTCCATGAACTGTCTGACGGAAGCGCTGGGTCTTTCCCTGCCGGGCAATGGTTCCATGCTGGCTACTCACGCTGACCGTGAACAGCTGTTTCTGGAAGCAGCTCGCCGTATTGTTGACATCACCCGGCGTTATTATGAACACGACGATGAGAGTGTACTGCCCAGATCCATCGCCAGTTTCAAGGCGTTTGAAAATGCCATGAGTCTGGACATCGCCATGGGTGGATCGACCAATACCATCCTGCATCTGCTGGCGGCTGCCCAGGAAGGTGGCATACCTTTCGATATGCGTAATATTGACGAGTTATCCCGTCGGATCCCCCAGTTATGCAAAGTGGCACCCAACACCCCGAAATACCATATGGAAGATGTTCACCGGGCGGGTGGGGTGATGGGTATCCTTGGTGAGCTGGATCGTGCCGGATTATTGCACAATGATATTCCCATGGTGCACAGCGCCACCGTCAGTGAAGCCCTGTCCCGTTGGGATATTATCCAAACCCGTGATGAGTCGGTAACAACGTTCTTTAAGGCCGGTCCTGCCGGTATTCGTACGACAGAAGCCTTCAGTCAGGATTATCGCTGGGAGACACTGGATGATGACCGGGCAGAAGGCTGTATTCGCTCACTGGAACATGCCTTCAGTACTGAGGGGGGGCTTGCAGTGCTTTATGGCAACATTGCCGCCGATGGCTGTGTCGTCAAAACCTCGGGTGTTGATGATGATAACCTGGTCTTCGAAGGTCCGGCCCATATCTGTGAAAGTCAGGAGGACGCGGTCAACGCTATTCTGGAAGACCGGGTGCAGCCGGGAGAGGTGGTGATTGTTCGCTACGAAGGGCCAAAAGGTGGGCCGGGTATGCAGGAAATGCTCTACCCCACCAGTTATCTGAAATCGAAAGGGCTGGGTAAGGCCTGTGCGCTGCTGACGGATGGACGCTTTTCCGGGGGGACTTCCGGACTGTCCATTGGTCATGCTTCTCCTGAGGCCGCATCCGGTGGTGCCATTGGCCTGGTGGAAAATGGGGATATCATTCGGATAGATATTCCCAACCGAAGCATTAATGTCCAGTTGACCGAAGACCAGCTGGCCGTCAGACGGACAGCCATGGAGGCCCGGGGGAAAGCTGCCTGGCAGCCGGTTAAGTCCCGGCCAAGAAGGGTCTCCACGGCACTTAAAGCTTATGCCCGTATGGTCACCAGTGCAGATAAGGGTGCCGTTCGGGACTTGAGCCTTTTTGACTGATCACTGAGTCAGAAAAATAGGATTCCATCTGGTTAACTACTTACATACACACAATACGAAGAGCCACCAGAATCAACAGGATGCCACACAGCCGGTTGATCAGCGTGGCTCTTTTTCGTAGCGCTGGCAGCACTTTGCCATGGCCTGCTACTGAGGCAACCAGGCAATACCAGACGCCATCGCAGAGTGTGGCAATGGATGCCATCAGTATCTGAGTGATTACCGTGGAATCAGGCGTCACAAACTGGCTGAACAGCGCCAGGAAAAATACGGCAATCTTGGGGTTCAGGAAAGAGACCAGAAAGCCGTTAATTGCCGCCTGTTTCAGGCTCAGCTGTTGCTGTAAC
The DNA here is from genome assembly GCF_049310205.1 of Endozoicomonas sp. ALC013. NCBI lineage: Bacteria > Pseudomonadati > Pseudomonadota > Gammaproteobacteria > Oceanospirillales > Endozoicomonadaceae > Endozoicomonas > Endozoicomonas sp. ALC013. Next base: position 13,179 of record NZ_JBLYNS010000102.1, read on the forward strand.
TGATGCTGGTCGTTAATTAACGAGGATGCACAGGTAATAGCCTTATACCCCATCCAGGCCAGATAGGCAGAACCTGCATAGGTAATGAATTTATAGAGCCAGGGCGTTTCAGTAATCACAACACCGATACCCGCCGCCACCAGAAACGCATAAATACCAATCCCCAGGGCATGGGAAATCGACGTAACCAGCCCATGGGCCCTGGACCCCTGCACGGTACTTTTCATGACGGCCGCCAGACTTGGGCCCGGTGAGATGGTACCAAGCGCACAAATGGCCAGGATGGATAACCAGGAAGATGCTGTCATTGCACTACTACTTCTATGTGTTGTGATGTTGTATTGGCTGCGAAGTATAGTGCTTTGCCAGCGGTCTTTTAATTAACTTTGCTGGTTCTGTCCGGTTTGGCAAGGACATCCCTGGCTTTTTCCAGCGCGGCATACTCATCAATAAACCAGCCGACACAGCGTTCAGTGCTAATCGGCACTCCTGATTCATTAATGGGCTGATAAACGATCCACCACCGCTCTTCTGGCCGGGGGTCGTTGTATACAAAGACATATTTCATATCGCCCCGGTCAGTAATGGAGACCATTACCTTATCGTAGGGGGTATGCGGGCACACGTCTTCCATCAAAAACACATAAGTAGGCCTGCCCTGATTGAACTCAATGTACTGAAACTCCTTTATCCGGCGAAAGGTAGCAAGCGCCTTTTCGATGTCCGAATTCATCAGGTAGCCGGGAATATTGTTGTTATCCCACCAGAATTTGCCGTCCAGTGATGGCTTTTTAACAAGAAATGATCTGTTCATACTGCATAGTCCCTTAAACATTGTTTTAACTTTTAGACCGTGCGTACCAGATTAGGTTCCATGTCATGTTCGCCGACAGCTCCTGGTGCAGCTTAGCGTTGATACCCATGCTGTTCGTGCTGAGGCCTGTCGAAGGATGTGGACTCCGAACCAACAACGAAGACCGTGCCAATCACCCTTCGACTCCGCTCAGGGTGAACGGAGATATTACTGAACAGCGCCCCCCCCGTTCATCGTGAAGCTTGTCGAAGTACGGTTGCACCATCCTTCGACAAGCTTCAGGATGAACGGGGTGTACGGGTATTAACGCTTTTCTGCACTAGTGCATGGTTTCAATGAGTTTGACGTGCACAATCTCCGTTCACCCTGAGCGGAGTCGAAGGGTGCTTGGCACGATCTATCAGAGTCCGGAGTTTCCGCCTTTAGGCCCTATGATGGATACTTCGACAGGCTCAGGACGAACGGAGTGCGGAGGCACGACAACCCGTCAAACTCATTGAAACCATGTACTGGCTACTTTCTGGAGTCACTTGATGACCTGAATAGGGGGTAAACCTGCCAGATTCAGGGTCAGGGTCAGCAGTTTATCCCAGGCGTTACCTTTCTCTAACCCTTTGATACAACGATCAATCTTTCCTGTATCCAGCAGCATCTGACGCAGGTTTCGCTCGCTGCTCCGGCGAATGGCCTTTTCCAGCAGTGATGACCTGCGCTTGAGCATAAATGGCACGAACCCCAGCGCTTTAGCGGATTGTTCAATGGCCAGATCCCTTGCCATCCCCCGGGATAGCTGTCGGCTCAGATGGCTAAGCAGGCGTATCTCCCTGGCCAGAGCCCAGAGAATGATCGGAGGCTCAATGCCCTCACCTTTCAGAATGCCCAGGATGCGCACACACTGTTTGATATTGCCGTCCAGGGCGCTGTCCAGCAGTTGGAACACATCGTATCGGGCGCTGTCCGACACCGCTTCTCGCACAGTAGCTTCATCAATGGTTTTATCCCTGGCCAGAAGCTTGAGCTTTTCCAGTTCCTGGGATGCCGCCAGAAGATTCCCTTCCACACGCTCGGCTATCAGGCTCAGGGCGTCCGGGGTTGCCCGGTAGCCATCCACTTTAAGCTGTTGAGCGAGCCAGCCTGGTAGCTGTCCGGATTCGATTGGCCAGATGGGAATAAATACCCCGGCCTGTTCCAGCGCCTTGAACCATTTTGATTTTTGCAGGGTATTGTCCAGACGATCCGTGATCATCAGCAGCAGATTGTCCGGTGAGGGGTGGCTGAGGTATTCCAGCAGCGCTTTACTGCCTGCATCTCCGGGCTTGCCATTGGGTATTCGCAGCTCAAGAATCTGCTTCTGGGCAAACAGCGACAGGCTGTTGGCCGTGCTGAGAAAATCCCCCCAGTCAAAGCCGTTTTCAACATGATAAACATGGCGCTCGGAAAACCCGGTGTCCCTGGCATATTGGCGAATTTGATCACAGCACCGGGCAACCTGAAGCGGTTCATCACCGCTGACGATGTAGACAGGTGCCAGCTGTTTCTTCAGCTGTGCACCCAGTTGGTCAATACGAAGCTTCAAGGCAGAGGGTTCCGGCTGGATTCAGTGTTCTCCATCTGGGCTTGCGCCGCAGCCCTGGCTTGTTCAGCGGCCGCTGACAGCTCATTTTCAGACAGGCTGTGAATCCGGCGCAGGGTTGTGGTAACCAGTTCCTGCTGTAGCTCAGAAAGGATAATCCCTTGTTCGGATTCCGCCGCATTCGGCGCATCCTGGTTCTGGGTGATGTAACGTTCGCGGGTTAACTGAACCGGAGCAAACAGCGGCAGGCCAGAGGCGGTTTGTAACTGGTAAACCACCTGCATGGCAATTCTCTGCTCAAAATAGCCCGCACTGGCAACGGTCTGCTGATCCGTATCACGTTCAACGCGGATGATGTTGATGCGCCATGGAGCCGTCTCGCTGATATCGATGCCACTGCGTTCCATCGCTCTGGAGAGGGAGCGAATATAGACAGGATCATTGCCGGTGATGGACAGTTGGCTGACTTCACTGGCAGTACTCATTGCGCCTCTCAGATGGAAGCCACAGGCCGTTAACAGGCTGGTTAACAGCAGCAAGGTCAGCGTGCTCACTGAACGAAAGGGGTAGGTCATGATCTCTCCAGCAATGATGCTTCAAGTGTTCAAATTCGACCTGTAACTCTACCATGACGGCGGTAGGCAGAAAAAAGAAAATTGGCTTTGAGAAAAAAACACGCCGCAATGAATGCGGCGTGTGTATCGGGTTTTAGCAGGTGTTGCGATTAAGCCAGGTCAAATCGATCAGCATTCATCACTTTGGTCCAGGCGGCGACAAAGTCACGAACGAATTTTTCCTGATTATCGTCTTGGGCGTACACTTCTGCGTAAGCTCGCAGAATTGAGTTGGAACCAAATACCAGGTCAACACGGGCGCTGTCCCAGGCCGTAGTGATCATATCGCTGTTGCTCAGGCCGCTGGCGGCAATTCTGGCCTTGAGCGCAGCCACATCGTAATCGGTCTTGCCTGCAGGTACCGGGTCTTGCCAGATCAGCGCTTCCTGTGGTGCATCCGGGCCGATGTAACGGGTTTGTGGTCCCATATCCCGGTGGGTCAGCTTGAACCAGGCACGGGCAAACACGTCGGAGAAGTAGGCGTGGTCATCACGGAAGCGTTCGGAAATCTTGCGATATTCCGGATCCACCTTCAGCGCCATATCCGCATCGGTCATGATGGGGTTGTAGCGGATGGATGGGTCTTCCACATCCACAGGCTTGTCTTCTTCGGCAATGTTAATGGGCTCATATTGCCAGGCACCGGCCGGACTCTTCTTCAGTGCTTGGCTTCAGCCACTCTTCTTCCGAGCCCCAATAGATATCTTTTTCAGGGTGCCAGATATCTTCCCGGCCGAAAGCGAAGCCAAAGGTCTTCAGCCCCATGGATTCATAAGCGACAGTGCCTGCATAAGCCAGCAGGTCAGCCCAGCTCAGTTTGTTACCGTACTTTTTCTTGATCGGCCATAATAGACGACGGGCTTTGTCCAGGTTGGCGTTATCGGGCCAGGAATTCAGCGGTGCAAAACGCTGGTTACCGGTACTGCCACCGCCACGGCCATCGGCAATACGGTAAGTACCGGAAGCATGCCAGGACATACGCACCATCAGGCCGCCGTAGTGTCCCCAGTCGGCAGGCCACCACTGCTGGGAGTTGGTCATCAGATCTTTAAGGTCTTGCTTCAGGCCTGCAAAGTCGAGAGTTTTCACCGCTTCCCGATAGTTAAACTCCGGTGCCATCGGGTCAGTTTTTTGGTCATGTTGATGCAGAATGTCGAGGTTCAGGGTTTTTGGCCACCAGTCAACATTCGACTTGCCGCTCTCTGTTACCGCACCGTGCATAACAGGGCATTTTCCAGAGTGGGGTTTATTCATTGTCCGGTTCTTCATGTGGATTAAATCGGAGACATTATTTGACTTGCGTGTTGTTGTTTTAATTTATGTCAATATTTCTTCTTTTCTATCAGTATTTTACGAAGCCCGTTTGATGGTTTTCGGGGTGTTTTCGTGTTTTTCAGGTGGGTGTACTGATTGCTGGTGGTTATCCGCCTGCGGCTTCTGCTTCAGAAAAGGAAAGTGAGCATCGTTAGATCAATAGATGTTCAATCCAGTGAGACTTCAACTTTGTCGGTGATGATGAAAGCCGTATCTTCAAGGTAGTAAGCGGCCTCATTAATAAATACCGGATAGCCAGGTTCCCCGGAATATCGGATGTCATCACCCTGAAATGTCATAAAAATGGGGTGATTGGTTTCTAGCAGGCGATAGTCCCGATCCTGAAGGTCTTTGTGAACCATTGCGGTCAGATTCCCTTGTTCATTTCTGGGGTAAGGTACTTTTTCCCTGAACCTGAATACCGTCACGGCGTCAGGAAGTTTAGGTTCCTGGCGAGTTTTGCACAGAGTCAGGAACTTAACGACCAGATCCACCACTTTCTCGGTGGTTTCAAAGAGGTCATGACGAAGCACGGCATTGGCTAAGGGACCAACCTCAATCACAATACCAAAACGTGAAATGCTGTTTAAAGACGGGTGCTGACTATGGTCAACATCGCTGAGCAGGATCCGGGCTTCGGGAATATTTTTCTGCACATAAGCCGCAGTGTGAAGGTTAAGTGGCTCACTATTTCTGACGATCAGGGTAATGCCCATATTGGCGGTGGTACTGTGGAGATCAACCAGGAAGTGCTGGCCTATGGCATCCTGAGATAAGTGTCGGGCGATTTCTCTTGCCCGCTGACACTCATGGGCGTCTTGAGTGCCGGTGAGAACCCGGTCAGAAAATGAGCGGTTCAAATCCTGATCAATAAACCGCCTTGCCCGGGCAAAGGCTTCCGGATTGGCAAGGAGCGTTGCCACTTCCAGGGCATTATCCTGAAAAATCCCCACTTGCTCTGCCTTACTTATGAAGTAGGGGCCGATGTATTCATTGCCGTGGGTTCCACCAATAATAGTGACTTTTTCAATGATCTGATGGTTGCCATTTTTCATCATTAACCTCTCTGGCAGTGCAATTGTTTATCTGATTTTTTATGACTGCCTGGCTGCATTTGTTATCAATGAACAGCGTATGCGTGATGTGTTTTACCCAATCTTAACCATTGGTTAAATGATACTTCCGGGAGGGATTTCTAGCTGAGAGTAGTTATAGTCTGGTGTTTACGCCAGTTTTACTGTGCCGGGAATCATTCCCGGCGTTTACATTTTTATTTCAAGTTGAACAATTCTTTCAAGTTTTATCGGGAGAACCAGTTCACCTCCTGCCTGCTGGCTTTTAAGCTGAAGCTCACTGTCACTGAGGCTGTTAATAATGCCCTCGTACTGGCGTCCATTGCTCAGGGTAATTCTGATTTGCCGCAGCTCACCTTCAGTCAGACTGGTCAGCTCCACAGGCTGGTAACGGATATGCTGACCCACATACACTGCTCTCAGGTCTATTTCCTGTTCAGGCAGGGAGGCTGATTGGTCATCATAGGGTTCAGATACGGGGTTTGCCCTGCGCCCGTCTACTTCCGGCAATTCGACGTTGCTAAACAGTATGGCCTGCAGATCACCCACTTTTTTACTTATCTCCCCCGGAACAACCGTGAGTACTGGCGCAATGATCTCGCTATTGTTAATCGATACAGAGCGCTGGCTGAGCACCGGAACGTCATCTTCCCGGTACTGCCGGTTGAAAAGAAACGGGGATTGAAATTCCAGGCTAATGGAAACGGTCTCTGGATTGTTGAGGAAGTCCTGGTATGCCTCTCGAATAGAATCACCCGGAATAATGCCCCATAATGCTGCGTAGTATTGATTCTCCCGTGATACTTCCCGGGCAACATACTCAGCC
>NZ_JBLYNS010000103.1:0-19232 GCF_049310205.1 Endozoicomonas sp. ALC013
AAATGTCGGAATTATTTAAGGATCATTACTTAGTTCCTGGTGTGAATGGGATTTGCCACTGGTATAAGTAGTTAACCAAATGTTTTCAATGTAATTGGAGGCTCGTTCATTTGGTTAACTACTTACAGAGGTCTTCATTTGCGGAGGTATCTTTCAGCAAGGTTATCAACAAGACGCTTCCAATCTTTTGTCAACTGGTGTGCATTGGCATCGAGTTGAATAAGAGCCGCTTGCTTGATATGTGCCTTCAATATTGTTTTCTCGTCTTCAGCTTTCAGCTGATTTTTAACGGGCAGACGGTCATAGCAAAAAATCTTGCTTGAGAAATCAATTGGGAATGCACGAACCTCATAATCAGCAGGACCTCCTGAGTGGAATTTTGCGCCTTTTCCCACAAGAATCATATTGAAGGCATCACCCGGGTTGTAAACTCCATTATCAATAAGGTTTCTAATATCCTTAACCAGTGGAGTTAAAGCCGCATCCCAGTTTTCAAGTATGGACGGCTTCTGGCCTTCTGATAACACTTTCTTACCGTTCAGATGATTAAAAATCTTAAGACTGGTTTTGCTGATCACTTCAAAAGCATTTTCTTTGGCGTATTCGCTAAATGATGGCGCGATATGGGTTGCTATTGAGTATTTGGTACCCTGAAACTCCCAACGAATAACAGCGGGTTCGATGTCAAGGGTTGGAATACCTGATTTTTTCAGGTAACTGTGCATCATTAACTCATCATAGAATTGATGTGGGGCCGCATTCATTGCCAGTGCCTGACCATCGCCAGTATCATAGAATGTCTTTGATGCACCAGCTCCCAGTCTCTTCTTGAGTTTTACTGTTTTAACCGCATCTTGAGTAATCAACTCAATGGGAATACCGCCATCTCTTGCTTTCTCCAATTGACTGTAGGCTGCTTTTGGAATTTCCTCAGGATGATGTGAAACATTAACTGCCAGAAAACGATTGTATCTTTCCATCGCATCTCTGACATTGTCATCAATGATGTATCTTTGCCATTGTACTTTGGCTCCGGGAATAACTTGAAGGTTTGAAGTCAGCGTTTTTGAACCACCCTCTGTCATTCGTTTTTGAGCCGTACTTTTAAAACTGCTCTTTGGTATCGGGCGTTGAGCCGGGGGTTGTGGCCCGCTCTTTGGTATCGGGCGTTGAGCCGGGGGTTGTGGCCCGCTCTTTGGTATCGGGCGTTGAGCTGTAGTTTGTGGCCTTCTCTCAGGTGTCGGGTTTTGAGCTGTAGTTTGTGGCCTTCTCTCTGGTATCGGGTTTTGAGCTGTAGTTTGTGGCCTTCTCTTAGGTATCGGGTTTTGAGCTGTAGTTTGTGGCCTTCTCTCAGGTGTCGGGTTTTGAGCTGTAGTTTGTGGCCTTGTCTCAGGTGTCGGGTGTTGAGCTGTAGTTTGTGGCCTTGTCTCAGGTGTCGGGTTTTGAGTTGTAGTTTGTGACCTGATCTCTGGTATCGGGTTTTGAGTCGTAGTTTGTGTTCTGCTCACTGGCAGCTGGTTTTCGGTCATAGTTTGAGGTTTGGTAACTTTTCGGTCATACAGGCTCTTGACTGCGTAAACAAGATCAACCGCCAGTGACGGAATAAAAGCTACTACAGCCACCACAGCGGCAACAGCTCGCCCAAAAAAGCGAGATGTTTTACTGGCAACAGCCTCAGAAATTTTGTTAAACCAGCTTGCACAGGTCCATTTATGTTTCTCTGTAGTCTGATCGGTAATGAGTGCCGGATTACTAACAATCGGGTCTGACATAGAAACCTCCTGTGTTTCTCTTTAAATCATGTTAAATCATGTAATTGTAAATAATAATATGGAGATATAGTTGATTATCTACTGGTTTGACCACTATGCAGTGAATAAGTTTCAATTCTTTTAAGATTAAATATGATCCATCTGGCTTGCCAATGGCTGCGTCGAGCTGAGCTGTTACACCAAATTGGTGTTTTCTGACAGAAAATGGCCTTTAAATGAAAACCCTTTTCCCGGTGAGTTTCCCGCCGGGAAAAGGCAACTGCTGGCAGAAATACTGAACCGGGATTCTTCCGGGATAGAAATCTGTCGCTACTTTTTTTACAGGAAGTTTCTTCGACGAAGGTATCTTGTGGTAAGGTCCTTAACAAGGCCTTTCCACTCTTTTGGCAAGGCGCATTTCGTGGCATCAAATTGAATGAAAACGACTTGCTCAATATAGGCACTTAATGTTCTTTCCTCCTCTTTCGCTTTAAGCCGCTTTTTAACGGGGAGCTGATCGTACTGCTCGACTTTGCTTGAGAAATCAAATGGAAATGCACGCGCCTCAAAATCAGCTTGCCCCCCTGAGTGGAATTTGTTGCCTTTTCCCACAAGAATGGCATTTAGAGAATCGTGCCGAGCAAAAATTCCATTATCAATAAGGGTTCTAATATCATTAACCAGTGGATTCAAAACTTCATCCCAGTTCTCAGGTATGAATGGATTCTGGCCTGCTGATAACAGTTTCTTACCCTTCAGTTGATCGACAATATTAAAAGGGGCTTTGCTGTCCAATACGAAAGCATTTTGTTTCGGGTATTCGCTGAATGATGGTGCGATGTAGGTTGCTTTTGTGTATGTGGTGCCTTCAAATTCCCAACGAATAACCGCAGGTTTGATTTCATTGGTAGGAATACCTAATTTTTCCAGGTATCGATGCATCATTAACTCATCATAGAATTGGTGTGGGGCTTTAATCATTGCCAGTGCCTGGCCATCGCCGATATCGTAGAAAGTCTTGGATCCACCACCTCCCAGCGCTTTATGGAGTTTTACTGTTGCGACACCATCTTCAGTAATCAGCTCAATGGGGATATTACCTTGGGCTGCCTTATCCAATTGTTGCCCTGCTGCTGTTGGAATCTCATCTGGATGATGTGTGAGGTTTTCTGCCAGAAAACGATCGTAACGTTCCATCGTAGCTTTAACATCAGCATCATGAATGTATCTTCGCCATTGTACTTTGGCTCCCGGAATAACCGGAAGATTTGGAGCAGTAGCCTGGAGTCTGCTGATTTTTCTGGCATACAGGCTCTTGGCTGCTGCATAAACAAGATCAACGCCCAGTGAAGGAATAAAGGTGACTACAGTTACCACAGCCGCAACAACACGCCCAAAAAAGCGAGATGTTTTACTGGCAACAGCGTCAGAAATTTTTTTAAACCAGCTTACGCAGGTCCATTCACTATTTTGCGCAGTTGGCGAAAGATTGAGTGCTGGATTACCAACAATCGGGTCTGACATAGAAACCTCCTGTGTTTTTCTTTAAATTATGTAGTTGTAAGTAATATTTTGGAGATATAGTAAATTTTTCTAGAGATTTGACCACTATCTAGTGAATAAGTTTCAATTCTTTTAAGATTTAATAAGATCTATCTGGCTTCCAAATGGCTGCGTCGAGCTGAGCTGCTGCAACAAATTGGTGTTTCCTGCCAGAAACTGCCCTTCAATAAAAAACCTTTTCCCGGTGAGTCCCCTGCCGGGAAAAGGCAACTGCTGGCAAAAACACCAAACCGCGATTCTCCCGGGAGTGTAGAAAACCAACGCAGCCTTTTCTCAGGAAGATTCATCGGCGAATATGTCTTTCGACAAGATTTTTAACAAGTTTTTTCCACTCTTTTGGCAAGAACCATTCCTTGGGGTTAAATTGAACAAAAGCGGCTAACTCGAAATAATGTTGCAATATTTCTTCCTCCTCCCTGGCTGTAAGCTGCTTTTTAGGTGGAAGTTGATCCAGTTGAGTCGTTTCGTCTACAAATTCATAAGGAAATGCGCGAATCTCATATTCAGCAGGCCCCCCTGAGTGGAATTTATTGCCTTTTCCGACAACGATGGCTTTGTGGGTAGCCGCAATTCCGTAACAGGCACGTGTAGAAACACCATTATCAACCAGGGTTCTGACATCATTAACCAGTGGCTTTAAAACCTCATCCCAGTTCTCAGGAGTCCGTATATACTCGTCTTCGTCTTTGTCTTCGTCTACTGCTAACAATTTCTTACCATCCAGTAGTTCATTTTCCTCTGACGTAGATTTTTTATGCATTAAGAAAGCATTTTGTTTTGCGTATTCGCTAAATGATGTTGTGATGTAGGTTGCCATTGTGTATTTTTCGCCCTCGAATTCCCAACGAATAACAGCGGGTTTGATTTCAATGGTCGGAACACCTAATTTTTCCAGGTATCTATTCATCATTAATTCATCATAGAATTGGTGTGGTCGATTATTCATTGCCAGTGCCTGTCCACCGCCAATATCGTAGTAACGTCTGGATTCACCAATTCTTAGCTCTTCCCCGAACTTAAATGTTGTAAAAGCATTTTGGTCTGGAGTAATCAACTCAATTGGACTATCACCATTCAGGGCCTCAAGCAGTTGTCGGTGAGCTGCTTCCGGGATAGCCTCTGGAGGATGTAAGACGTTCTTTGCCAGAAAACGGTTGTGGTTTGCCATCGTAGTTTTGACATCGTTATCATGAATGTCTCTTATCCACTCTACCTTGGTTTGGAGATGGGTGACTTTTCTGTCATACAGGCTCTTGGCTGCATAAACAAGATCAACGCCCAGTGAAGGAATGAAGGCGGCTACAGATAGCACAGCGGCAACAACACGCCCAAAAAAGCGAGATGTTTTACTGGCAACAGTGTCAGAAATTTTTTTAAACCAGCTTACGCAGGTCCATTCACTATTTGGCGCATTCTGGGGGGAATTGAGCGCTGAATTACCGGCGGTGGGGCCTGTCATAGAAACCTCCTGTGTTTCTTTATTATGAGTATTGTTATAAGTAGTTGATTCTTTGATACCCACACCGTTCGCACTGAGTGAAGTGCGGTGCTCCCATCCTTTGGCTCCGCTCAGGAAGAGTGGGTGTATGGGTATTAAAGCTTTGCTGCTGTTTTTGACCACTAACTAACGAATAAGTTCCAACTCTTTTATAATCCGTCTGCATTACGTTAGGCATCTATCCCTCTAATCTGTGTCGTTCAAAAAAAGGTTGAATATGATCTATCTGGCTTCCCAATCCCCGCGTCGAGCTGAGCTGTTACAGCAAATCGGTGTTTCCTTTCAGCAACTGGCCTGTGATATTGATGAAACCCCATTCCCCGGTGAGGCTCCAGCAGAGTACGTGCTGCGCATGGCCCGGGAAAAGGCAGCGGCAGGCTGGCAGGCATCAGTAACCCGGGATTCTGCCAAAATGCCTTTGTTGGCAGCAGATACAACGGTGGTCTGTAATGATCAAATTCTCGGCAAGCCTCAGAATGCAAACGATGCTCGTCGTATGTTGGGGATGCTTTCCGGCAAGACTCATCAGGTGATGACCGCAGTAGCGGTGACCGATGGCAGTCAGCTGCAAACTGAGTTGTCGGTTACGGGTGTGGTGTTTAATGACCTGCCTGATTCGTTGATTGATGATTATATTGCCTCCGGGGAGCCGACCGATAAAGCAGGTGCCTACGGAATTCAGGGCTACGGTGCGGTTTTGGTAGCGAGTCTGTCTGGCAGCTATTCCGGTGTTGTCGGGTTACCGCTAATGGAGACTGCACGACTTCTGACAGATTTTAATGTGCCATTCTGGCAAGCGTGCTGATAGTCCTTATTTCCAACTAAGGTGTCTCATTTTCTCTCCGTTTTTGCAGTTCAAAAAAGAGCGTGAATACGCTCTCACAACATCATGGAACGGTTTTTGGTATAAAGTTTGTCAGGAAGCAAAAACCGGATGCAAATTGCTGGTATGATCGACTGATCTATTTTGTTTCTACCAGTACGTCAACCTCAGACGGCCTTTTAAGGAATGGTGGAAAGTGTATTGACCTGTGATGCCTGAGACGAAACTCATCGTCCGTCTGCAGAGGCACCACAGGTCAATGCATTAAAGGAATTGAGGGACTGGGATGAGCGAAGAAATTCTCATGAATATCACGCCCATGGAATCACGGGTGGCTCTGGTTGAAAATGGGGTGCTGCAGGAGATCTATGTCGAGCGTGCCCGAAGTCGGGGTATTGTCGGCAATATTTATAAAGGGAAGGTGGTTCGTGTCCTGCCGGGAATGCAGGCCGCCTTTGTTGATATTGGCCTTGAACGGGCGGCGTTTATTCATGCCAGTGAAATTGCGCCCAGGCAGGACAGCCGCCATGAAAAAAACGGGGAAGAGACCCAGGAACGCCCGATTTATGAGTTGGTGCATGAAGGCCAGTCGCTGGTGGTTCAGGTAACCAAAGATCCCCTGGGTACCAAAGGTGCCCGCCTGACCACCCATATCTCCATTCCGGCCCGCTATCTGGTGCACATGCCAAAAAACAACCACGTTGGGATCTCGCTGCGCATCGAAGATGTTGAGGAGCGGGAACGTCTGCGGCAATTGGTTGAGTCTTGCCTTGGCGGTGATGATGGTGCCGGTGGCTTTATTCTGAGAACGGCAGCAGAAGGCATTGGCGAAGATGAGGTGCGTGCGGATATTCTCTTTCTGCGCAGGCTGTGGGCCACCATCGAAGAGAATATCCGGGAGAGCAGGGCACCGGCCAATGTCTATGAAGACTTGCCGCTGCACTTGCGAACCATGCGCGACCTGGTCAATCCCAATATTGAAAAGATCCGCATTGATTCCCGGGAAACCTTTGAAAAGGTGTCCAAATTCGTCAAGAAGCTGGTGCCTGAGATTGATGGCCGGGTGGAATATTACCCCGGCGAACGCCCGATTTTTGATCTGTTTGGCGTTGAGGATGAGATCAACAAGGGGCTTAGCCGTAAAGTTCAGCTGAAGTCCGGTGGCTATCTGATTATTGACCAGACCGAAGCCATGACTACCATCGATGTCAACACCGGTGCCTTTGTTGGCCATCGTAATCTGGAAGAGACTATCTTTAAAACCAACCTTGAAGCGGCCGTTGCCATTGCCCGCCAGCTCCGTTTACGGAACCTGGGGGGGATCATCATTATCGACTTTATTGATATGGAAGATCCGGAGCATCAGCGGCAGGTTCAGCGTGCTTTTGAAAAGGCCATGGAGCAGGACCATGCCAAGACCAATTTTACCGGCGTCAGTGAACTGGGCCTGGTGGAGATGACCCGCAAACGAACCCGTGAGTCATTGGAGAATGTTCTGTGCGAATCCTGCCCAACCTGTGAGGGTCGTGGTACCTTGAAAACGGCAGAGACGGTATGCTACGAGATTTTTCGGGAAATTCTCCGGGCTGTCCGGGCCTATGATGGTGACAGTTATACGGTGCTGGCAGCTGAGACCGTGATAGACCGTCTGCTGGATGAAGAGTCCAATAATGTCGCCGATCTTGAAGAGTTTATCCAGAAGCCTATTCGTTTTCAGGTAGAGCCGATCTACACCCAGGAACAGTTTGATGTAGTTCTGGTGTAACGAACGCTGCCCGCTTCCCGTTAACCGCTACCCCGCTTCTCAGGGGAGCGGTTAACGGGAAGCGGGTAGTGTTTTTTTAGTATTTGGTAATGGTTACTGGATTGATATTTTGTTGAGCGTCACTTTTGTTATACGGCTGGCTGATGGTCAGTTGTCCAATGGTTTGTCAGGGCGGGAACTCGGTTGTTGAAGCGGATGGTAAACAGCCTCAGGCGGAGTGCTCCGTTTATTCATGAGGCAGATGGCGAAAATGCACCATCTGGCAGTCTCCGTCTACTGAATAGTTTGATGAAATGGAGTTGGCGGCTGCTGCTGACCGGGTTAACCATTCTGGTCATTCTAGTAGGACTCGGGCGACTGATGTTCAGTGCCCTACCGGTTCTGCTGCCTCAGCTTTCAGGTGTTCTCAGCGACCGTTTACAGGCTGATCTGCAAATTGAGTCCATGTCTGCGCAATGGAATGATGGCGAGCCATGGTTATCCATGCAAGGGTTGACGCTTAAAGGTAAAGAGGCAGATCAGGCCGGGTTCAGTATCTCGCAGCTGGCTTTGGAATTGAGCCTGAAGGAGTCACTGTTACACTGGACGCCGGTATTTTCATCCCTGGAAATCAATGGCGTCAATGTTGCGCTGGTCCGTGGCGATGGTGCCCAGTGGGCGCTATCCGGTATTCAACGGGTTGCCGGGTCATCATTACAGGCTCCTGAATATCAACAGAGTTCTGCACTGGAATGGCTTGCCCTGCAAAAGAAGGTGGATATTCGTGATATCCGCCTGAATATGCGCAAAGCCAATGGTGAGGGCAGTGATATTCGTGGCCAGCATTTGACGGTCATGACGGATGGTGACCAGAAAAATCTGTCGGTCCGTCTTGAGGCGGGTGCTGGTTATCTTGCCATCGATGGCTCTGGCATCGTCGGCCCTGGTCAGTTTTCCCGGTGGCAGGGAGTGGCCGTCGCCAGTGATCTTGATGCTGAGCAGCTCTGTGTCCTGTGGTCTGGTTGTTATGATGATGTGCTGTCAGCAGTGGTACAGTTGGAGACCGGCTGGCTTTATGATGATGGGGCCTGGCAAGTTCAGGGAGAGGTTGCCTCTCCTGATGTAACGTATCGGGATAATGCTGGTGCGTTGAACCATCTTTCCGGGCAGACCCATGTATTTATGCAGGGCGTTTTGTCCCGGGAGCCGTTGTCAGAATCCAGCTGGCAGATCTGGCTGAATGGCCTCAATCTGGAAAACCGCCTGCATAACGGGACGGTTTATCAGTGGGAAAACAGCTGGTATCTGGCCGGTGGCCGAGCTGAAGAATATACGGTAACCGTAGCGACCGAAAGACTGGATCTGGATCTGCTTAAACGATGGTTACTGGATACCGATGCGCTTCCGGAACCGTTTGCTGATCTGGTGAATACCCTGAATCC
Organism: Endozoicomonas sp. ALC013; assembly: GCF_049310205.1. Classification (NCBI taxonomy): domain Bacteria; kingdom Pseudomonadati; phylum Pseudomonadota; class Gammaproteobacteria; order Oceanospirillales; family Endozoicomonadaceae; genus Endozoicomonas; species Endozoicomonas sp. ALC013. The sequence goes on from NZ_JBLYNS010000103.1 coordinate 8,822, forward strand.
CATTGGCCAGTTGAAGGATCTGGCCATCCGTTTTTACCCATCCCGTCAACCGTTTGATTTCGACTTGAGTGCCCGGCTTGACAATGTGTCGGTGGCTGCCTGGCGCGGCGCTCCTTCCGGGGGCAATGTCAGTGGTCAGTTAAGGATGAACCTGCTGCAGGGCTATCTTGACCTGGATACCCGGAACTTCCAGCTGGGCTTCCCCAAGCTGTTCCGGGAGACCTGGACGTTTGCTACTGCCAAAGCACGACTTTACTGGGATGTTATTGATGACTTTTATATTTTGAAGTCGGATGACATCGCTCTGGTGGGGGCTGAAGGTGATCTGAAAGGCAAGCTCAGGCTCGATATCCCGTTAAAATGGCATGAAGGCGACACCCTGGATATGGCATTGACGGTGGGCATGAGCAATGGTGATGCCCGTTATACGGGCAAATACCTGCCAGCTTTGTTGCCCATGAACAGCGGTCTGGTGCACTGGCTGGATACCGCCATCCGCAAGGCAGATATCTCAGGGGGCGGGTTTATTTATAACGGTGCGCTGTCTGGTGGTAAGCGTGGAGATATCGGCCCGCAGGATTCCCGCTGGGGACTGTTTTTTGATCTCCAGAATGGCGAGCTGGACTACGCGCCTGGCTGGCCAGTGATTACCGGCCTGGCCGGGCAGGTTTATGTTAACGATGACCGGGTGGAAGTACAGGGCCAGCAGGCAGAGTCAGCGGGTGGCCAACTGGATGATATAGTCGCGCGAGTGCCGCTGGACGGGACATCAATACTCAGGATCAGCAGTCAGCTGAATGCCAGTGGCGAGACTCTGCAGCACTTTCTTACCCGGACACCCATTAATGACTGGATGAAGGGTGCAGCAGAGCAATGGACGTTGCAGGGGCAGCTGGATGCCGGACTTGATTTGACACTTCCTCTGGATGACCCGGGCCGTTCTGAAGTGGATATCCGTGGCGCTGTGGAATCATTTACCTTCGGGATTCCTGAGGTGGGGATTGCCGCAAAAGGCATTGCCGGTGATCTCTCCTACAGCACTGACCGTGGACTTACTGCACGACAGTTATCTGGTCAACTGTTTGATCAGCCGGCTCAATTTCAGATACGTTCGATGGTACAGAATCAACAACCCGTTTCCACCGATATTGTCTGGTCAGGCAGAGCCTCAGTGTCTTCACTTCAGGACTGGCTGAAGCTGGATTGGCTCAGTTTGCTGGAGGGAGAAACGGATTATCGCGCCAGCTTATCCCTGGGATTAGACGACAATAACACGGAACTCATGGTCGGCAGTGAACTGCTTGGCGTTAATGTTGAGCTGCCAGCGCCGGTGGGTAAAACGGCGGATACACCGCTACCCCTGACGTTTTCTCTGACCAACAAAGCAGGTCACCAGCTGCTGGGTGTGACGCTGGGCAAACTGGGGCGGCTGGACATGAGAATGACGCCAGAGTTTTCCCCGGAGTCTGCCCTGATGACACTGGGTGACGATGCTTCCCACCCTGGTACAGGCTCTGCTGCCTGGCCTTCAGGGAATCAATTTCTGGTGACCGGTGCTTTGCCGGAACTGGATCTCGGTCCCTGGAAGGCTCGCTTTGAAGGGCAGCCCGGTAGTCCTGTCGAGCAACAGTTGGCCTCACGCCTGGCCCTTGACAATGTTCGCCTCGGTTCACTGAAGTATGGGGATTATCTCTGGCCGGATATATCGGTTTCACTTCAGCAGGCGGTTCAGAATCAGAGGTCACAGTCTGACAGAAAAGGTATGAAACTGGCCGTTGATGGACAGACACTGAAAGGTGATTTATGGATTCCTGACCAGCAAACTGCACCGTGGTCTCTTTATATTGACCGTGTACATCTGCCAGAGCCTGCTTCTGAAACCGCTTCCGGAGATAGTCCTTCAGAATCCGGGGACAGCCTGGCGGACATCAATCCGGCAACGTTGCCCAATCTTGATGTGAACATCAACCATATTCAGGTTGGCGGCCGAACGCCTGCAAGCATCGGTTTTAAACTTCGTCATGGACCCAACGGTGTCAAGATCGATCATATTACCGGTGAGCTGTCGGGTATGTCGCTGAATGGTCTGGCAGACTGGGTGCTGACGGACGGTGAACAGCGCAGCTGGGTTCAGGGAGAACTTAAGGGCACGGACATCACAGCATTGCAGAAAGCCCTGGGCTCTTCAGGTTTTCTTGAGGCCAGGGAAAGCCGTTTCGAGGCCAGCCTGAACTGGGATGGATCGCCTCTTGGAGGTTCGATTGCCACCATGAAAGGCCGGATCGATTTGCTGCTGAAGAAGGGGCGGCTGCGCAAAGTCGATAATGGCTCGTCGGAAGCACTTAAATTATTTGGTATTTTTAATACCGAAGCACTGACCAGAAGGATAAAGCTGGACTTTTCCGATCTCTACTCGTCCGGTATCAGTTTTGATCAAATCAAGGGCAGCCTGAACTTTAACCGGGGACTGATTACCTTCAATTCACCCATGGTGATCGAAGGACCGTCTTCCGACTTCAAACTGGATGGCACTATCGATACCAACACCGAACAGCTGGATCTGAGTCTGGTGGTTACCCTGCCTGTGTCATCCAATCTGCCGATTCTCAGCGTACTGCTGGGCACTGCTCCCCAGGTGGCGGGTATTATTTACATTGCGGACAGACTGGTGGGCAAACAGGTGGATCAGCTGGCCAGCATCCGTTACCGGATTCATGGCTCCTTTGCTGACCCTAAAATGACCCTGGACAGGCTGTTCTCCAATAAGCCGAAAAAATAACCCGGCCGATATAATCTTCCTGATTCATCCTCTGCCTGAATGCACTCTGAATACGCAAAGGCTTTTGGCGGATCTATCAGGAAGCTACCTCCACACTGCTTTTGAGGTTCCTCAGGTTTTTCATAGCCTTGGCATGCCCCAGCCTGGCTGCCATACGGTACCAGCGCTCCGCTTCATACAGATTTGCCACAAAGCCCTTGCTACCTAGCTCAAACAGAGTGCCCAGTTTGTTCATGGCTGAAGCATTACCCCGCTCAGACGCCCTGAGCAACCAGGGGATCGCCTGGTCCAGATCTATCTCAAAGCCCTCGTCACCATACAGATAAAGGCCACCCAGCTTGTTCATGGCGGAATCATCGCCCAGCATGGCCGCCTTCAGGTACCACCGCTCCGCTTCACGCAGATCTACCCCAAAGCCCCCGTCAGCATAGTGATGAAGGTAGCCCAGCAGGTACATGGCTGAAGCTATAATGGCTGGATCTTTCCCCCGCTCAACCACCTTGAGCAACCAGATTTTCGCCTGGTGCAGATCTGCCTCAAAGCCCTCGCCGCCATAAAGATACAGGTAACCCAGGTTAAACATGGCCCTGACACCTTCCAGCTCAACCGCTTTGAGCCACCAGGATTTCGCCTGGTGCAGATCTTTCTCAAAGCCATTGTCACCCTCGTAATACTGGCAGCCCAGGTTGGTCATGGCTCCAACATCCCCCATTCCAGCCGCCTTGAGCAACAGGAACTTTCCCTGATCCTGATGATCTGCCGGTAAGCCCTCGCCGCCACCCAGATACAGTAGGGCCAGGTTATTCATGGCGCAGGCATCCCCCAATCCGGCCGCTTCCAGGTACCAGTGCTCCGCTTTGCACAGATCTGCCGCGAAGTCCTTGCCACCATGCTCATACTGGTAGGCCAGGTTATTCATGGCTGAAGTATCCCCCAGCTCAGCCGCCTTAAGGTACCAGCTCTGGGCTTTGTGCAGATCTATCTCAAAGCCCTTGCCACCATTTGTATACACGATGCCCAGGCTGTACATGGCTGCAATATCCCCCAGCTCAGCCGCCTTAAGGTACCAGCTCTGGGCTTTGTGCAGATCTATCGAAAAGCCCTCGCCACCAAACTGATACAGGTAGCCCAGATGCCACATGGCGGCAATATCCCCCAACTCAGCGGCCTTGATATACCATTGCTCCGCTTTGTGCAGATCTACCGGAATGCCCTCACCACCATTCTGGAAAAGCTCCCCCAGGTTTCTCAGACCGATCGGGTCGGATCCTCCCCTTCTGGCCAGCAGCAGGGCCGCATCGAGGTGCTTATTGGCAACGGCCATGGCCAGGGGCGTTTTACCCGCCGCTCGGCCCGCATCCACCTCCACCCCCCGTTGCAGCAGGGCCTGGATGATCTTGATATCACCCTTCTTTGCCGCGTTGACCATCTGATGCCGCCAGTCCCGGGGCAGAGGCAGGTTTTTCACCACCATATTTTGAATGACTTCCCGCCCGTAAGGGCAGGTCACATGGCCTTTTGTCCAGCTGGAAAGGCACTTAAAGTGAAACTTATGCCTGCAGGGCCTGGCAATAGCGACGCACCTGCCCACAAACTTCTGATTGGTGGATGAGTAGAGGTCATCATGGCAGATCGAGCAGATTGTGGGCTCGGTGGGCACAACAACTGCTGCACTGGAGGGAATGCTGTTCACGCCAGGTAACTTCCTTACTTTTTGGGATTGCTACTCTGACTGTGTTGATCTCAAAAATATCCCGTACCAGGTTCTGAAAATATCAAAAAACCAGCTTTGTGGATTTCCTGAATTCCAGAACAGATCAAAATATGGGAAAAGAAGGTGGTTATACGGTTATAACGCACACAATTTTATCGATGCAGGATGTATAGATATATATTCATTGTCGTGAAACATATTTTGCTGAACCTTTTTTCGCTCCCGTGGGACGCAAAATATTGTCACCTGCCATGGGCATTTGGCGGATCTGTCGGGAAGCCTGCTCTACCATCATTTTATGCCTTACAGTCTGCTGCCGTGGATTCGCCCTCTGGGTGGGCGCGGCCGGGTTCTTCAGGAAAGGCTTCATCAAGTCCGCGTTTTTTTGCGAGTTGCGGTTTAGAGGCTTTTTCCCGATTTTTGATGGCCAGGTCTCTCCTCAGTTGAGCAGCCTTGAGCAACAGTCGTTTTCCCTCGTACCTATGTTCCGGAAATTTTTCGCCACCACGCAGATACAGGTGACCCAGCCTACTCATGGCCAGAGGAGACCCCAGCTCAATGGCTTTCAGGTACCATCGCTCTGCTTCACGCAGATCTATCTTAAAGCCCTCGCCACCATACTGATATAGGCGACCCAGGTTGTACATGGCTAAAACATCCCCCAGCCCAGCCGCCTTCAGGTACCATCGCTCCGCTTCATGCAGATCTACCTCAAAGCCCGCGCCACCAAAATGATATAGGCGGCCCAGCATGTACATGGCTGAAGCTATATTGGCTGGATCTTTTCCCGGCTCAACCACCTTGAGCAACCAGATTTTCGCCTGATGCAGATCTGCCGGAAAGTTCTCGCCACCATGCAGATACAGGTAACTCAGGTGATGCATCGCTTCAACATATCCCAGCTCACCCGCCTTGAGCCACCAGGATTTCGCCTGGTGCAGATCTTTCTCAAAGCCATCCTCACCGTGGAAATACTGGCACCCCAAGTTGGTCATGGCTCCAAGATCCCCCAACTCAGCCGCCTTGAACAACCGGGACTTTCCCCGATCCTGATGATCTGCCGGTAAGCCCTCGCCGCCATCCAGATACAGTAGTGCCAGGTTATTCATGGCGCAGACATCCCCCAATCCAACCGCCTTCAGGTACCAGTGCTCCGATTTGCCCAGATCTACCGCGAAGTCCTTGCCACCGTCTTGATACAGGCAGGCCAGGTTATTCATGGCTGTAGTATCCCCCAGCTCAGCCGACTTAAGGTACCAGCTCTCGGCTTTGTGCGGATCGGCTGGAAAGCCCTCACCACCATTTGCATACACGATGCCCAGGCTGCACATGGCTTCAATATCCCCCAGCTCAGCCGCCTTAAGGTACCAGCTCACGGCTTTATGCAGATCTATCGACAAGCCCTCGCCACCAAACTGATACAGGTAGCCCAGATGCCACATGGCTTCAACATCCCCCAACTCAGCCGCCTTGAGATACCAATGCTCCGCTTTGTGCAGATCTACCGGAATGCCCTCACCACCATCATTGAACAGTCTTCCCAGGTTGCTCAGACCGATCGGGTCCGATCCTCCCCTTCCGGCCAGCAGCAGGGCAGCATTGAGATGCTTATTGTCAACGGCCAGGGCCAGGGGAGTTTCACCCGCAGTTTGGCCCGCATCCACCTTTGCCCCCCGTTGCAGCAGGGCCTGGAGGATCTTGATATCACCCTCCTCTGCCGCGTTGACCATCTTGTTCTTCCAGCCCCGGGGCAGGTGCAGGTTTTTCACCACCATATTTTTAATGACTTTCCGCTCGTAAGGGCAGGTCACGTGGTCTTTTGTCCAGCGGGAAAGGCACTTAAAGTGAAACTTATGCCCACAGGGTCTGGCAATAGCGACGCGCCTGCCCACAAACTTCCGATTTTTGGGTGAGTAGAGGTCATCATGGCAGATCGGGCAGGTTGGGGGCTCGGTGGGTACAACAACTGCTGTACTGGAGGGCACGCTGTTCACGCCAGGTAACTTCCTTATGTTTTTGGGATTGTTACTCTGACTGTGTTGATCTCAAAAATATCCCGTACCAGGATCTAAAAATATCAAAAAACAGCTTTATATATTTCATGAATTCCAGAACAGGTCAAAATATCCGAAAATAAGGCGTTTATACGGTTATAACGTACACAATTTTATGGATGCAGGAAGTATAGAGATACAAATTTATTGTCGTTTAAATCGACGTGAACTTTAACAGGCCAGCATTGGTTAGGAGCTGTCCTGAAATAACTTCGACATTTCTACAGTCGCTACCCGCTACCCGCCGCCCGCTTCCCGAAAAGCTGGAACCACTTGTGCTTTTGCGGGCAGCGGGTGGCGGGAAGCGGGCGGCGACATTTTCCCGGACTGAATAAAATGATGAAGTTATTCCGGGACAATTCCTTATCGGATTCATGGCTCCTTTGATGGTCCCGGGATAATCCGGAAATAACTCTGGACAGCCTCCCGGGGGACGCAAAATATTGTCACGTACCATGGGCATTTGGTGGATCTATCAGGAAGCCTTCTCTACCATCGTTTTATGCCCGTTACTGTCTGCTGCAGTGGATTCGCCCTCTGGGTGGGCGCGGCCGGGTTCATCAGGAAAGGCTTCATCAAACCCGCGTTTTTTAGCTGGTTGCGGTTTAGCGGCTTTTTCCAGTTTTTTGATGGCCAGGTCATACCCCAACTCAGCCGCCTTGAGCAACCAGGCCTTCGCCTGGTCCAGATCTACCGAAAAGTCCACCCCACCATGCTCATACAGATGACTCAGGTGGAACATGGCCGCAGCGTTACCCAGATCAGCCGCCTTGAGCAACCAAAACTTCGCCTGTTGCAGATCCACTGGAAAGCGTTTGCGACCATACAGATATAAGCAGCCCAGGTTGCTCATGGCTGAAACATATCCCAGCTCAGCGGCTTTGCGGTACAATTGTTCCGCTTTGTGCGGGTCTGCCTCAAAGCCTTCGCCACCATTCGCATAACGGTTGCCGAGGATGTTCATGGATTGCGTAATCCCCAGCCCAGAGGCCCTGAGCAACAGGCGCTTTCCCAGATATGGATTTGCCTCAAAGCCCCTGTCACCGCGCAGATACAGTTCACCCAGGTTATTCATGGCCCGGGGATCCCCCAGTCCAATCGCCTTTATGTACCATCGCTCCGCTTCACGTAAATCTACCTCAAAACCCACGCCACCATGCTGATAGAGGCACCCCAGGTTGTACATGGCGGTGACACAGCCCTGCCCGGCCGCCTTGAACAACAGGAACTTTCCCTGGTCCGGATCTGCCTTAAAGCCCTCGCGACCATGCTGATAAAGGTGACCCAGGTTGTTCATGGCAGCAATATGCCCCAGTCCAGCCGCCTCATAGTACCAACGCTCCGCTTTGCGCAGATCTACCGCAATGCCCTCGCCACCATCCTGATACAGGCAGCCCAGGCTGTACATGGCGGAAGCGTCCCACAGCTCAGCAGCCTTAAGGAACCATTGCTCCGCTTTGCACAGATCTACTGGAACGCCCTCGCCGCCAAGCCGGTACAGATACCCCAGCTTTCTCAGGCCGATTGGGTCGGACCCTCCCCGGTCGGCCAGCAGCAGGGCAACATCGAGGTGCTTATTGATAGCGGCCAGGGCCAGTGGCGTTTTGCCCGGGCTCTGGCCTGCATCCACGTCCGCACCCCGGTTCAGCAGGGCCCGGATGATCCCGATATCGCCTTTCTTTGCCGCCTTGACCATCTGCTGCTTCCAGCCCCTGGGCAAGGTCAGGTTTTCTACCACCACACCCTCAATGGCCCCTCGCCCGCAGGGGCACTTCAGATGAGCTTCTGTCCAGCGGGTAAGGCAGTTAAGGTGGAATTTATGCCCGCAGGGCCTGGCTATGGCGACGTGCCTGCCGACAAACTCCGGCTTTTCAGGTCGGTAGAGGTCATCGTGGCAGATCGGGCAGTTTGAGGGGGCGGTGGGTATGGCTACAGTCGCACTGGATGGAACGCTGTTCATGTAAGGGGCTTCGTTACATTGCTAAGTCCGTTACTCAGACCGGGTAGCCCCCAAAAATATCCATTACCAGGCTCTGAAAATCTCAATGATCATCAATGGGTCACATCTCTGCCGGGAATCATTGAAGCTTTGTGATTAACGCTTGTAGCTGATCCGGAAGCCCTCGCTATCATCATTTTATGCCTCCAGCCCCGGATTCTCCTTCCGGGCGGGCGTGGCCGGGTTCATCAGTAAAGGTTTTATCAAACCCGCGTTTTTTAGCTGGTTGTGGTTTAGAGACTTTTTCCAGTTTTTTGATGGCCAGGTCATTCCCCAACTCAGCCGCCTTGAGCAACCAGGCCTTCGCCTGGTCCAGATCTACCGGGAAGTCCGCCCCACCATGCTCATACAGATGACTCAGGTGGAACATGGCCCAAGCGTTACCCAGGTCAGCCGCCTTGAGCAACCAGAGCTTCGCCTGCTGCAGATCCACCTGAAAGTGTTTGCGACCATACAGATATAACCAGCCCAGGTTGCTCATGGCTGAAACATATCCCAGCTCAGCGGCCTTGAGGAAAAAGTGTTTTGCTTTGTGCGGATCTGCCTCAAAGCCCACGTCACCAAGCACATAACGGTTGCCGAGGGTGTTCATGGATGGCGCATTTCCCAGCTCAGCCGCCTTGAGCAACAGGCGTTCTCCCTTGTACTGGTCTGCCGGAAAGTTCTTGCCACCACCCAGATACAGGTGACCCAGTTTACTCATGGCCAGAGGAGACCCCAGCTCAATGGCTTTCAGGTACAAGCGCTCCGCTTCACGCAGATCTAACCCAAAGTCCTGGTCAGCATAGTGATGAAGGTAAACCAGCTGGTACATGGCTGAAGCTACAATGGCTGGATCTTCCCCCAGCTCAACCGCCTTGAGCAACCAGATTTTCGCCTGGTGCAGATCTGCCGGAAAGTTCTCGCCACCATGAAGACACAGGTAACCCAGGTGAAGCATGGCTTTAGCACATCCCAGCTCAATCGCCTTGAGCCACCAGGATTTCGCCTGGTGCAGATCTTTCTCAAAGCCATTGTTACCCTTGAAATACTGCCAGCCCAGACTGGTCATTGCTCCAACATCCCCCATTCCAGCCGCCTTGAACAACAGGAACTTTGCCTGATCCTGATCTGCCGGTAAGCCCTCGCCGCCATCCAGATACAGTATGGCCAGGTTAGTCATGGTGCAGGCATCCCCCAATCCAGCCGCCTCACAGTACCAGTGCTCCGCTTTGCGCAGATCTACCGCGAAGTCCTTGCCACCATTATGATACAGGCAGCCCAGGTTGTTCATGGCTATAATATCCCCCAGCTCAGCCGCCTTAAGGTACCAGCTCTCGGCTTTGTGCAGATCGGCTGGAAAGCCCTCGCCACCATTTGCAAAGACGATGCCCAGTCTGCACATGGCTGCAATATCCCCCAGCTCAGCCGCCTTAAGGTACCAGCTCTCGGCTTTGTGCAGATCTACCGGAAAGCCCTTGCCACCATGCTGATACAGGTGGCCCAGCTGCCACATGGCTGCAATATCCCCCAACTCAGCCGCCTTGAGGTACCAGTGCTCCGCTTTGTGCAGATCTACCGGAATGCCCTCACCACCATTCTGGAAAAGACACCCCAGGTTGCTCAGACCGATCGGGTCGGATCCACCCCTTCTGGCCAGCAGCAGGGCAGCATCGAGGTGCTTATTGGCAGCGGCCCAGGCAAGGGGGGTTTTTCCTGAAGTCCGGCCCGCATCCACCTTTGCCCCCCGTTGCAGCAGGGTCTGGATGATCTTGATATCACCCTCCTTTGCCGCGTTGACCATCTGACGCCGCCAGCCCCGGGGCAGGGGCAGGTTTTTCACCACCATATGTTTAATGACTCCCCGCCCGTAAGGGCAGGTCAGA